>NZ_PJAV01000149.1:0-96204 GCF_002836695.1 Pseudoalteromonas sp. 78C3 | reverse complement strand
ATGCCCAGATTGAGAGGGCATAAAGTATATTAAATGGCAGTTAAATAACCTGAACTCTTGCTAGAGAAAATCAATTTAAATATCACTATGATTCAATATGGTAGTAAATCTCTTAACCAGAGTTCAGGTTAAATAAAGTTAGTCTGCTACTTTTACTGAACCGCTAATATTATCGATACTTACATCGCCCGAGCCCGACTCAGTAATAGTCAGCCCTTTGGCATGGTTAACGCGAATATCACCCGAACCGTCTTCAATTGTTACGCTTGAGCCAATATGCTCAATGATCATGTCGCCAGAGTTATCATCAACATTAACAGCACCGCTTATATTATTGATTGTTATATCACCCGATCCATCTTCAACGTTTAGCGAACCGCTTATGTTGCTCACGTGCATTTCGCCAGAACCATCGTCAATAGTTGCATTGCCGGTTACGTTGTTTATATGAATACTGCCAGAGCCGTCGGTTAGTTCTAAATTACCTGCGATGTTTTCAAGGGTTACTTCACCTGAGCCATCGTCAACAGTTAGGTTTTTAGCACCGCTTATTGTTAAATCTCCTGAGCCGTCTTTTACATCAATATTGCTTTGCATAGCATTTATTAAAATGTCGCCAGAGCCATCATCAATATCTAAATTTAGATTACTTGGCACAGTAACCACTAAATTAATACTTGGAGATTGACCACTGTAAAAGCTAATACCATTACGACTTTTATTTTGGGCAACAAGCTTTGCCTGTTTACCGTCTTGCTCGAGCGTTAGTTCGTACTCGTCTTCAATGTCGGCTGTGTAAATAGTGGCATCAACACTAATGCTGGTGGCCGTTTTTGAGCCTTTTATTTCAAGGCTACCTGCGCCGCTTAACACATTTAAATATTCTAGATTATTACTTGGTAGTGATAGCTGTTGAGTTTGCTTTACTGAGGCAACGCTTGGCGATATATGAAATACACAGCCACTTAATAATAAAATGCCGCCAATAAGTGAAAGTGGTTTTGCAATACTTAATTGTGTTGATGAGCTCATGTTTAGTCCTTTGGTATTTATTGTTTGTATTTATATAAACAATATAGAGCAAAAATGAGGCCGAAATGTAAGTTATTGTTTTATATAGGGTGGTGTTTTTTTATGAAAGTTGAAATACTAATAAGTGGTTAAAATAACTAACTATTAATAAAAAAGGATGCGCGATGCATCCTTTGTTTAATTTAGAAACTTTAACTGTGGTATTAATGTGCTCTGAAGTAGCTTATTTGTTGCTTAATTTTTTCAGCTAATGTCATTAGTTCACTTGCCGAATTTACAGTACTTTGCGTGCGAGACTCACCCTCTTTAGCGAGTTGGCTTATAGAGTGTAAATTTTGAGTAATCTCTGCTGCAACGGTGCTTTGTTGATCTGTTGCCTCAGCTATATTATTTGATGAGCGAGTTAGATCACCAATACTTTGAGTGATTAAGTTAAGTTGCTCTCCTGTTTTTTCGCCCTCTTCAGCTGATTTAATACCCAACTGACGGCTTTGTTCCATTTGTTTAGTTGCGGCGGTAACTTGTATTTGTAGCTGTTCAATTGTTTGGCTAATTTCTAAAATTGATTTTTGAGTGCGCTGCGCTAATGTTCTAACTTCATCGGCTACAACTGCAAACCCTCTACCTTGTTCGCCAGCTCTTGCCGCTTCTATTGCTGCATTAAGTGCTAGTAAGTTTGTTTGCTCAGCAATCCCATTAATTACTTCGGTTACTTTACTTATTTCGTTACTCGCGGTGTTTACTTTTTCTACAGAGTTATGGCTATCATTTAACTGTTGGCTTAGTTGCATTAAATCATTAACAACTTGGGTTAATTGTGTTCGACCTAATTGAGCTTCTGCATCAACTTGTTGGGTTCGTTGAGCGCCTTCATTTGCGTTATTGGCTACATCTTTAATGGATACTGACATTTCTTCGATGGCGGTGGCTATTAGATCTGTTTGCCCCATCATTGCATGTGCTTCTTTGCCGTTAGTGAGTGCAATTTTTTTGGAGATGCCCGCTTGCTTTTCCAGCTCAACTACAGAGTTTTGTAAGGCGAGTATTAGTTTTTTGAGTTCAACCGACATGCTGCTTACACTCGCGGTAATTTGGTCTATTTCATTTTCACTATTTGTGTTGGTATTTAAAAAATGTTGTGACAAATCACCTTTACCTAATGCATCAACGCTACGTGTTAACTGTCTTAATGGTTTAAGTGTTTTTACTAGCATCCAAAAAAGTAAAATTGAGATAGCAAGGATCCCCGCAACAGACGTTATGCTGTTAACTACCATTAGTTTTATGCTTTCTTCAGTGAGTTCGCTTTCTTTTACACGACCAAGTAAGGTCCAATCCCACCCAGGTACCGTTTTACTGTAAGCAAACATCGGGGTGTTATTTTCACTATTGTATTTTAATGACAGACCTTTTTTAATTGCCTCTAGATTAAGCCCATCAAGTGCTTTGGAGTTCACTTTTGAGTCAACTGCGGCCTCTTTACCCGCTATAACTACATCATTTGTATTTCTGAAAACAAATAAGTTACCGCTTTCTTCAATTACTATTTTATTAACAGACTCTCTCAGCGATGCCAGTGCATCGTTTATATTAAAACCTATGTATAAAATACCAATTACTTGGTTTTGTTTATTTTTAATTGGTTGGTAAACAGTCATATACTCGTTGCCGAATAATTTAGCGTAACCTTCATAGCTTTGACCGTTCATAAGAGGCTGATAGCCTGGGTGTTTTTTTCCTAGGTATGTGCCAATAGCCCGTTGCCCATCACTCTTTTTTAAAGAGGTAGTAATACGAAAAAAATCATCCCCATCTCGCATAAATACCGTGGCGTTACCTCCGGTTAATTTAGCGTAATTTTCAACAATATCGATATTGTTATTAACCTGTTCACCATCATGTAAAAGAATAGGAACCATAGTATCTACGACCATTACTTTTTGATCGCTTTTTTTAAATTCACCAGGGTACATACCTTTAAATACGGTCGCATTGCGTTTTGCTATTGCAAGTAGGCTGTCGTATTGGAGTTCTAAAAGATCTGAAATAGCGGTTATTTCAGACTTAATCGCAGTTTCACTTTTTTCAGAAAGTGTATTAGCCGAGATTAAATAGGTAGATAGTCCCACTAAACTAAAAATACATAACGTTAAAGTGAATGCTAGGGCACCAATTTGTTTTGATATTGACCAGTTTTTATAGCTCATACTTCACTCCAAAGAAAGACGGTATTTATGCGTATTTAGTTTAATTATAGGCGTTTTAAGTTGTTTTTTGATGACTTACTAGCAACTAACTTAACCTAATAATCAATTTATCATATAAAAAAAATTTAATAATAATAAAAAGTTAGCAATTTATGTTGAAGGTGTTATTGCTGAATTTATTTGATTATAGCTAGGATGGTTATTTTTATTACTATTTTTTAAATATAAAAAATCCGATATGGCATGCCATATCGGATTTTAATTTAACTCATTAAATTTAAATTTAAATTAAAAGCTGTAAGTAATATTACCGTATAAGAAACGCCCGTCTAATCCGTAAGGTGCATACGGTGTGTACGGGAATATTTGGCCAAAGTCAGAGTAACCAATGTTATCCACGGTTGCTTGTGGGTACTGATCGAATAAGTTGTTTGCACCAACGGCAAATTTCCAATATTCGTCTGGACGGTATGCCACTTCTAGGTCGGTGATCCATTTAGGGTCTAGGTATTCATCGCGATCGGCTGTAGTTGATATATCAGCGACTTCACCATAACGTGTGGCACGAAGCGTTGTTTGCCATTCGTTAAAGTTCCACACTGCTGATAGGTTCCATTTGCTATCTGGCGTGCCTTCTTCAAAGCGACCTACTTCACGACGTGCAAACACTACGTAGTCGTCACCTAGTGAGTTAAGCTGTGCTGGGTTGTCGTTTACGTGTGTTACTTCGGTATCGTTAAAGTTAGCAGCTACGTTTAGGCGTAAATCACCTAAGTTGTCTAAATCTAGGTTATAAGTGGCTACTATATCTACACCTTGCGTGCGTGAGTCGATAGCGTTGGTAAAGTAACGTACGCTTTCGGTATTTAGCTCACCGGCATTTTGTAGTATTTCAACAACTGCATCGCCTTCTAAGTTTTCAGACAATACAATACGGTCATCAATATCAATACGGTACGCATCAACAGTTAAGCTAAAGCTGCCTTGAGTGTAAATAAAGCCCGCAGTAACGTTTACTGACTCTTCAGCATCTAACGGCTGTGCACCTAGCGCTTGCGCTGCTGCAGAATCAGTTGGGAATAGACCCACTTCAAATGGTTGGTTGTTTTCAAGTACGGTTGATATTTGGCGGTACGAGCTTTGCGCTAAAGATGGCGCACGGAAACCTGTGCTAATTGCACCGCGCAGCGATAGGTTTTCAGTAATGCTGTAACGCGAAGCAAGCTTAGAAGTAAATGTGTCACCAAAGTCGCTGTAATCTTCATAACGACCCGCTAAAACTACGTTCCATTTTTCTGTTAAGTAGGTATCAAACTCAACAAATAAAGCGATGTTATGACGGCTTTCGTCAGTCGCGCTTTCTGGTCCAAAACCAGCAAGTACTTGCGCGCCACCGGCTGCAATTGGGTTACCGTCGCTATCAAGTGCGGTGATGTAAGACGCTTCTTCGCCTTCTTCTATTTTGTAGCTTTCGTGGCGGTATTCAGTACCTACGGTAAAAAATACGTCATCAGGTAAGCCTAAATCGAGTGTGGTATTGGCCGTTGCGTTTACTAAAAACTGATCGTAAACCAATGCACCGTTGTCAAATTCGGTTGGGCTGTCGGCACCTAGTGATGTGTTAATACTATTTACAACACCGAAACCAAAGTCGTTGCGGCCGTAGTTGGTACTTACATCCCATGTCCAGTCGTTAGTTTCGCCTTGTAAGCCCAGTGCAAATGAGTAGTCTTGTACGTCAGTTTCAATTTGCGGCAAAAAGCCATCTGGGTACACTTCTAAAACGTTACGGCTGTCTTTTGCTCGGCGGTAAAAACCACCTGAATTACCTTCACGCTTTGAGTAGCTACCAAATGAATAAAGGTTTAAGCCGTTATCTAAATCGTAACCCATGTTGTAAAACAACGCGTAATCTTCAAGGTCGGCTTTACCAAAACGGTGGTTGTAACGATCGATAGTAAATTCGCGTGGGTCTAGGCTGCCATCATCAAGGCGGCTGTATTGTTCGCGTGGGTCAAAGCCTGAGCGTTGAGTTGAGTCGTTATCACGGTATTCAATTGATACGTTTACAAAGCCGTTATCAGATAACGCAAAACCAGAGTTTGCGCTAACCGTGCGTGTTGCACCGTCGTTTACTTCTCTGTCGCCACCGGTATTAAACGCTAAGTCGCCGTTTGCGTCTGCATAGGTGCTTTCTAGCTGAGATACACCAGCCATTTGAGTGTCGTATTTACCGTACGTTACGCTAACGCTACCGCCTTCTGAGGCATCTTTAAGTACAATGTTAATTACGCCAGCAATTGCATCAGAACCGTACTGTGCGGCTGCACCGTCACGTAGTACTTCAACACGTTTAATTGCAGAGGTTGGAATCATGTTCAAATCAACAGCTGTAGAGCCTCGGCCAACAACACCTGCTAAGTTTAATAGCGCACCGGCATGGCGGCGCTTACCGTTTATAAGTACTAATGTGTGATCGGGTGCTAATCCACGTAAAACAGCTGGTTTTGCATGGTCAGTACCATCACCCATAGTGGCACTTGGGTAGTTAAAGCTAGGTACTTGGTTTGCTAGTATTTGGCTTATTTCTAGCTGACCCGTACTTTGCATATCACCGCTGGTAATAATGTCTACGGGTACCGTACTTTCGGCAATACTGCGTAAGCTTCTGCGAGTACCGGTAACCGAAATTACTTCGATATTCTTTTCTGCTTGATTATCTTGCTCTGCGGCAACGGCCATAGAGTAAGGTGTGCTAAGTGCAGTGGTAACGGCCAAGCTAAGTGCTAGTTTATTTGCAGATAAACGCTTAAAAGTCATTAATTGTTCCCCAAGAGCTGCTAGTCGAAAAGGAGCGCATCATATAGAAGCGACTACCCTAGTGCAAAGATAAAAACTATCTAAGATATTCTAAGTTGTTAACACGTGAAGCTGGGGCGTGTTGCCTTGGTGATTGAATTTGCAGCAGTATGTTTGGCTTTTAGGCAAGGCAGAGCCTATGTAGTGTGGTTACTCCCCATAAATAGGCGATAACGCAGCATAAATGCCAAACATGCGCTGCCCTTTGGGTTCTTTCTAGGAACGATTAACTCTTTGTTACTCAGTTTTTACTTAGCCCACTAGGTTACAAACCTCGCGCCACGATTAAATCGCTCCTAGATTGAACAAATTTCAATCCACAAAGGCCAACACGCCCCAGTGTTTACGCGCGATATAGGCGTTTGGATCGTTGTAGTTGCAATCTTGTGTCGAATGGTTGCGAATTCAAGGGAATTTTAGATAAAAGTTAGTAAGACGTAAAAAGGCCAAGCAAATGCTTGGCCTTTCAATTTTTTAAATTTAGTGATTTAAATTATTCAGGGGCAACTTCAAGCGTTGTAAATAATGCATAACGTCCTGCATCTACGCCTTCTTCATTTACGGTAACCTTGTTAGAGGTTTCGATTAGGTATAGGCCTGGTTCTTTCCACGTAATTGTAAACATACCTTCTTTATCGGTCGTTACTTTTACTTCGCCACGGTCGTTACGGTAGCGTGTGTCGCCTTTTAAAATACTTACTTCAATGCCTTCACCGGCAGATTTACCATCTTGTAAAAGCTGAAACTTAGCGCTTTCACCTACAAATAAGTCATTTGGATGCGTTGGTCCACTAAGCTCTAAGCCTAAACCTAACTGTGCAGGCTTTGAGGTGCCATTTCGGCTTACAAATGTATCTACTGTTGAAATAACCTTCGTTGTAGTTACATCTTTAGCGTTGCTTGGTAACTCGGCTTCTGTTTTTTTACCAAATACGCGCTTGCGCTTACCTTCTTCGTTTTTATAGAGGGTCATGTACATTGGCTTTTGGGTCATTGCAATGTGGTAAGTGCCTTGCTCTGTTAAGCTTACCGCAGCTGAGCTTTTACGTTTTAAGTAATAAGCACGGATGGTTTCAGATACTGGCTCACCATTAGGCGCAAGTGCCATTAGTAATGTGTCGTCGTACTCGGCGCCTTTTTCTTTAGGTTTAAAGGCTTTGTCTGGTGCAAAAATTTCGTTTGAAATACTTGCGTCAATCATTACGTAATGCGCTTTATCGCCTGATAAAGATGTATGCGAAGGTAGTAACCAACGTCCGTGTGCACTTGCTGAAGTTGACACTAAAGCAGATAAGCTCAATGCGCCGATTAATGCCGTTTTTAATAAATTAATTTTCATTGTATTTCCTTAAATTCAAATGATTAAGTAGCAGCTACTTAGTGCTTACAGTGACGAAGCTTTTAGAAAACTCGTCTTTACCATCAATTGTCAGCTTGCCTGATTTAGTTAAATCGAGCTCAACGCGGGTGTAATCTCTGCCGCCTTCTTCGCGTACAACTTCAATATTTAGTAAGTATTTACCTGGTTTTACTGGGTTACCGTCTAAATCATTACCTTGCCAGTTTATGGTGTAAGTACCCGCGCGCTTGGTTGCGCCGCTAATGCCATCAAAGTTGGCATCGCTTTTACCGGCTTTACGCCACCATTGGCGTAAGTCTTTAAACCATTCAGCTTTTTGCACCCAAAGTGCAAGCGTTGTAACGTGTTTGCGCTCTGGTGTTTCAAGCCAAACTGCAACGTATGGACGGTGATACGGTTGTACTTCTAAGTCGGGAAGCGTTAATTCAACCTCTAGCTGTGGTGTTTGCGCATGCGCCGTTGTTTGAAAAAACGCAGCTACAATCAGTAATGCGGCGCTTATAAATAATTTAAATTTAACCATTAAGACACTCCTTTTATTTGTGGAACCCAACATAAATAAATAACCAGTGGAGTTGCGACTCCTAGTAAGGTTATCCATATTCCTGCTAAGCGTTTTTTTCTATTTTGAAACAAAATAATCATGCCGGTGATGGCAAATAAAATCATTAGTACGGCAGATATATCAATTACCCAACTCCATACTTCACCGCTGTGGCGGCCTTTATGTAAGTCGCCAATGAGGCTTAAAAAGCCACCTGTTTGGTAATCAAGGTTTAACTCGCCAGTTGTAAAGTCGAGCTCTGCGTAGGCAAACCCTGCAGGCAGTGGGTAGTCGAGCATGACGAGCGCGTCTTCTTTTTCCCACTCAATGCTTTTTACTTTTGTAAGTGCATATTGCTCGGCTAAGTAAGCTTCTATTTCTGGGTAAAGCGTTGGCAAGGTATTTAGCTGTTCATTTGCTTTAGTAACTAGCTCTACTGGAATTGTTGCAGTTACTTGACCGTTATTTTTATCGTTTTTAAGCCAATCAACGTGATTAAGCACAATGCCGCTAACGCAAAATAAAATAAGCAAAAAAAACAAAGCTGTAGAAATATAAATATGTAGAGCGCGGCTTGTACTATACAAAGCCCGCTTATTAATAAATGACATAAAAACAGTTAATAAATCAAATTTACAACATGATAATGATTTGCATTAGCTATTACAAATTTACTTACTTATCTTTACATAAAACTTTAAAACAAAGGTGTATGCAGGTAAAAAATGAATATTTAATGCTTAGGGGGGCTAGAGGGTCTTAAAATAAGGTAAATCATTACCGATACTTCTATTATTGCAACGAGATAAATAACCCAAATAGGAACGGCTGAGTACAGTAAAAATATAAATCCAATTAACATGCCAATGGCGGCGTAGCATTTGGCTTTAACAGGAACTACTTTGTGGGCTTGCCATTGCTGTAGAGTTACACCGTAACGAGGGTGGTTTAACAGCCATTGTTCAAGCGCGGGAGATGAGCGAGTAAAGCAGGTGAGCGCTAAAATAAAAAATATAGTGGTAGGCATGACCGGTAACACAATGCCAATAATACCCAAGGCTACAAGTATTAAGCCAAGCGCTTTAAACCATAAGTTTTTATAACAAATAAACACTGCTTTTATATTCACTTAGGCTCTTTTTAGGCGTGTTATGGTATCTCTAATTGTAGGCTAAATAGCTATTAATTCGAAGCTTAAAATCAATAAAAAAGGGCAAACTAAGTTTGCCCTTTTAAAAATAAATGCGGTTAACAGTTTAGAAGTAGTAACCAATATTTATGTTGAAGCGACGTTCTGTATCGCCATCACCAATAATTGTTCCGCCAATAAATGGCTGGTTACGTGCTTGAATAAAGTCGAAGTAACTAAAGAAACCACCTGCAGCAACACTCATACCCGTTACGTTCATCCAAGTATCTGCGCTATCGTCAGACTTGTCATAAATAATGCCGTAATCGTTGTAAAATTGAATGTCGGTAACTGGGCCCCAATCAAGCGAGTAATTATAAGCAACGTTAAAGTTAGTCATAGTTGCTTCGCTAGATACGGTATCGTAATAAGCATACGCACCAACAACAAAACGGTCGCTGCTGTCGTCTAGATCGTAGTCGTATTCACCGTGTTGAAATTGGATATTCCAGTTGTTAATTGTGCTATCAACATGAAATGCCCATGCGCCGTAGTTACCTGCACGATCGTTACCGTCATGTAAGCCACCACTTAATAATGATACACCCACATCGGTAGTTATATTTTTGCTGTGCTCAATTTGATACGTCGCACGCCCGGCAAACGTATTGTATTCGCCTATGCGAGAGCCTGGTGCATCGTATGTATCTTCCTCTGCTGAACGACTACCAATAATGTCGTAAGAGTAACGATGGTTAATATCTGAAGAGCCACCGTCTATACCACCTAGCTCATCATTTTTGAAAAAGCCTAGGTCTAGTTTCCAGTTATCTTTAAGTTTACGTTTTACTACTACACCTAAATCAAAATCGTCTTCTAGACCTACGTAATAATTAGTACTGAAAAAGTAGCTGTGTGAGTTGTATGGGCCATTACCAAAAGGCACGGGTGCAATACCTGCTTGTCCTTCCCAGCCATCTGCAAACTCGTAACCTAAGTAAGCATACTTAACAACGGTCATGTAATCGTAAAAACGTACTTCACCGTTAAGTGAAATATCGTTAATTTCACCAGATACATTTATACGGAAAATATCAAAATCAAAATCGCCACCGCGATCTTGGGTATCTTCATCGTATGTGTTGGTGCTGTAATTAAAGCGTATTGCTCCCCCAACTTTAATGCCTTCATCTTTTTTCTCAGGTTCAGCTGCGGCAACTTCAACTACTTTTTGATCAGATTTTTTACTGATGTTTGCAACTTGTTGTTCGTGCTGCTTATTAATTTGCTGTTGTTTTGTTTTTTCATCAGCTAACTTATTTTCAAGCAATTGCATTTGTTGCTTTAGCTGTTTAAGTTGGCTTTGTAGTGTGTCTAGATCATCAGACGCATAAGAAGTGCTTGTAACACCACCTAGGACTAGTGCTAGTGTTAATTTTGAGAGTTTAGTCATAATAGCCGCTCTGCTTGTGATTAAAAAATAAAAAATTCAAGACGTCAAAAAACGCCTTACGTTTAGAGTAAGTACAAAACTATGTATTTTTTTTATTGTTTATTCTTTAGGAGCTTGAGTAAGTGCACCAACTTCTAGAAGGGGCGATGCATCTAATTTATCTGCATCCATCATCGCGGCTACACGCTGCATTGATGAGAGTAAAAGGCTCTGTTCCCACTCAGCAAGCGCAGAAAACTTTTCAATAAAGTGTTGTTGCAATGGCTGAGGTGCTTTATCAAGTAACTCTTTTCCTTTTTCGGTGAGGTATAAGCTCACTCTGCGTTTATCCATTTGACTGCGTACGCGTGTTACTAAATCTCTGCTTTCAATTCTGTCGAGAATATTGGTGACCGTTGCCGGGCTTAAATTTACGTTCTGAGCTATACGGCTCGCTGTTATTCCATCGGTTTTTTCAACTTCTTGCATTATAAGCAGTTGTGGCCCAGTTAAACCTGAAGTTTTATTTAGCTGCTTAGAATGTAAGTCAATCGCGCGGATCACTTTACGTAAAGAAACCAATAACTCGTCATATTTTTGCATTTGCTTATCTCATCGATGGGGCGGTAGTTTGCCGTAATCGCGAAATGTTACACATCAAATAAATTGAATTCAAACAATATATTGCACATTAGGCCGCTTTTGTTGGTTTTTAATAGTTAGAGCAGTAACTAATGTAAAATTATATTGTTTAAATTATAGTAAATTTTCTTAGCATCTTGTATGCATTAAGTTGCGCACAGTACGTATGTTGTGAATAATTGGCAAGTCTTATTGTATAGACTTTAGTATTATTCATTTACAGCTGTTAGTACAAAGTAATTGTTTGTGAGTTTACTGTATATGTATTAATCGGCAATGAACAAATTCAGCAATCAATATTTAATATCAATAGCGTATACTTTAAGCATGCATTATTGTTTCTGCACAAATATTAAAAATCTTTAGTATCAGTATTATAGGGGAAGGTATGAAATTATCGCCATCAGTTAGCATTGAGCAAAGCGAAACCGGTCTTGAGTTTATTAAAATAGCTAGCTCAAAGTGCGATGCAAAAATATTTTTGCAAGGTGGGCAAATTACCGAGTTTATCCCTAAAAATAACAAGCCACTTATATGGGTATCACAAGACGAAACTTATCAAGAAAAGGCAAGTATTCGAGGTGGTATTCCTATTTGTTGGCCGTGGTTTGGTACACACGCTAATGATGGGTGGCCTGCCCATGGTTTTGCGCGCACAAGCGTGTGGCAAGCTGATGAAGTACACGAATCTGATGAGAAAATTACAGTTAGTTTAAAGCTACCCATGAAGCTTGTTAATACAACGTATTGGCCATATCAGTCAGCATTAAAAGTTGAGTTTGTATTAAGCGATAAATTACAGGTTAGCTTAACGACCACTAACTTAGGGAGTGCGCCATTTAGCTTTACCCAAGCGCTGCATACCTATTTTCCTACATCAGACATTACAAAGACCCATGTAAATGGTTTGCAAGGCGCCCAATATATTGAGTTTAGCGAAGGGCCATTTGTACAAAACGATGTTGTAAGCTTTAATCGCGAAACCGACATGGTTTATACACAAGCAAATACAATGCAAACTATTAATACGCCAGAAGGTGTTATTAATGTGAGCCGCGAAAACTCAAGTTCGTGTGTACTGTGGAATCCATGGATAGAAAAATCAAAACGCTTATCTAACTTTGCTGATGATGAATATAAAACAATGCTCTGCTTAGAGGCTGCTAATGTACTGACAGATAAAGTAACGCTTGAGCCAAAACAAAGCCACACCTTAATAACCACCATTAGTTGGTAAGCTAGTCATAATTAAAAGCAGGAATAGGGACAAATAGTGTTTAACAATCAACAAATAATGGATTTACCAAAGCATAGTGATATTAGCTTTAAGCCATTGGCTGATAAAGCCTTATTACATACACAGCTTAGCTCGCTTCTGTTTTATATACCGCTAATTGGAGCGCTTATTGCTGTTTGTTATTTTAATGAAGCCTTTGCTAATAATGCACAAACGTATTTGCTAATTGGTATGCCTATTTTGGTGGCCGTATCTATGGCGTACAACATGATAAGTGTGAGGTTACGAGGTTTTGCAGTGCGAAATCATGACATTGCTTTTAAAAAAGGCGTTATTTGGCAACAAGTGACGGTATTACCTTTAGCGCGTGTACAGCATATGGAAATACACCAAGGGCCAATAGAGCGAAAACTTAGCCTTGCGAGTATTAAATTATTTAGCGCTGGTGGTGTAAGTGCCGATTTACAAATTAGTGGGCTAACCCATGATGATTGTAAAAATATGCGCCAATTTGTACAAAACTACCGCCAAGACGACGCAACTACTCAGGCAGCTTTAGTCGATGAGTAATACAACTATCGAAGATAAAGCGAGCCCTATTTACTGGCAGAAAGTATCGCCCTGGGCACTTTTATACTTTGTTGTGCACTTTAGTGTGCGCTTTGTAAAAGATGGCCTTTTAAACTTACTACCTATGCTTGTCGTGTTTGTTACTCAAGTAGAAAATAAGTTGTTTTGGGCACAGGTTGCAGGTGGGATTGCGCTAATTTCGTTGCTTATTTACTCATTTTTATATTATTTAAATTTTAAGTTTTGTATTAGTAGCGACAACGAAATATTGCTTAACAAAGGTGTATTTAAAAAAGAGCGACTTACGCTTAAATTTGGTCGTGTGCAAAACGTTAATATTGCCGAGCCATTTTATTTTACCCCCGTAAACTTAGTTAATTGTATTTTTGATGCAGCTGGCAGTGTGTCGCAAGAAGTTGTTTTACCTGGCGTCACAAAAGATTATGCACAGCAAATGCGTAAACAAATATTTGATTTTAAAGCACAGCAACAGCAAGAAATACAAAATACTGAACAAAGCAAAACAGACATTATCGAAAACAGCCTAAGCATTAGCAATAAAGAAATAGCTAAATTTGGTTTAATGTCGAATATGGCTATTTTAGCAATCGCTGCTTTGGCCCCTTTTATAAACCTGATTGTTGATTTTTTAGAGAAGCAAATTATTGCGAAAGTAGAAGGCTTTTACCAACAAGAGCTTGGTATGCTGGCAAGTGCTGCTACCTTTGCGATGATCACCTTAATTGTTTTGTTAGTTTTGGTGGCTGTAATGCTATCGGTGACTATGTCGCTTATTCGTTTTTATAACTTTGAGCTTTATTTTAAAGGTCAAAAGTTTAAACGTATTGCTGGCTTGTTAGAGCGCCATCAGCTTTCAATGAGCATGGATAAAGTGCAATCTATTGTTATTAAGCAAAACCTAATGGGGCGATTACTAAAGCGATTTACCGTTGAGTGCTTGCAAGCAAGTAGCGGGGGAATAGCAGCCGGTGTTGCGGCTAAAAAAAATAAACAAACCTTGGTATTACCTGTATTAAATAGCGAACAAGTTGATAGTGTATGCCAATGGATTTACCCGTGGTTTAATAGTAAAAAACTCGCTTTTAAGCGCGCAGAACGCGCGCTTTTGTATAAAAATTTAGGCTTTTATTCATTGCTACCGAGTGCACTCGTGTTTGGCTTTTGTTTTATTGCTGATATTAATACTTTGATAAGCCTTGGTGTTTTGGTGGTGTTTTCTGGCTTGGTAACTTTATCGTATCAGCGTTATGGTTATTACATGCATGAGGATAATGGCCGATTTTACATGGTTGTACGCAAAGGTATGATTGGCGTTCATTACCGTGTTTTTGAGCTTTATAAAGCGCAAAGTGCACGCAGTATAAGTACGTACTTAATGAGAAAATCAGGCTTAAAAAGCCTGTATATACAACTTGCTTCAGGGTTTGCATTTATGCCCTACATAAAGCAGCAAGATGCTGACTTTATTATTGATTTTACAATTAAGCAGATTGAGTCAGATACTCGCAGCTGGATGTAAACTCCCCTGATAAAACATGTGTAAATACACATTTGCACATGCTTTATTACACTTTCTTACTGCCCATGAAAGACATTTAATAATACCCTAGATGGTATTAAGGAATTCTTTTAGGGACGCTCATGAAAAAAACACTTATCGCATCAGCTTTATTACTAGCAGCACCAAGCTTTGCAGCCGATTGGCAAACTATTCATACTGAACATTTTAATATTCACTACAGTGTTGAGCATGCTGATTTTGCTAAATCAACTGCAACAGAGCTTGAAATAGTACGCACCAAAGTGCTTGAGCAGCAAAACAGAGCACTTGATAAAACAGTTGATGTAGTGGTGTTTGATCCCCTAAATGCAGCAAACGGCTTTGCGCTACCTACCTCAAGTAACCCTGTAATGGCACTTTTTACAACCCCACCACAATCCGACACAGTTATATCAAACAGCTCTGGCTGGCAGCAGTTGCTTGTGTTGCATGAATATATTCACTTAGTGCACTTAGCACAGCCTACACGCAATCACTGGCAGCAGAAAGTACGTGGTATATGGGATTTATACGACTTAACCTACAGTGATACGCCGCGCTGGGTAGCCGAAGGTTATGCCACATTGATTGAGTCTAAAATGACGGGTCGTGGACGTTTGTTTGATAACTACTCAGAGTCAACACTGCGAGAATTTGCTCAACAGGGCGCACTGCCAACCTATGGGCAGTTAAATGGCGAGCAGGGCTTTATGGGCGGCTCAATGGCGTATTTAATGGGTAGTCGCTTTTTAAATTGGTTAGAGAAAAACTATTCAGAACAAACACTCGATAGTGTTTGGACGCGAATGCAAGGCGTAAAAACGCGGAATTTTGATGAGGCATTTAGCGGTGTGTTTGGGCAAAGTGCAGCCAAGTTATATCGCCGATTTATAGCTGAATATACCTATAAAGCAATGCAAATAGAGCAAGGGGAGTCGTTACTTAATAGTGAGCTTTGGCTTGAGCTTAACTTATATGCAAGTAACCCAGTACTTTCAAAAGATGGTAGTAAAATTGCGATTGTTGAGCGAGATAAAGAGAGTAATACCAAGCTTATAATTTATAGCACTGATGACAACATTAAAGCGCAAGAAGAGTTTACTAAAGCGCAAAAAGAGCTACTCGAAAACGATGCACAAGACATTCCCGATACAGCGCCAAGTGTATTTAAGCGCGAACAAAAACAAGTGCTTAATCAAATTAACCGAGCCGGTATTGCAAATCCTCAATGGGTAAATAGCACAACGTTGTATTTCAATGCGTACAGCAATGAAGAGTCGGGTATTTATAACAAAGTGTCTGACATATTTAGCTATAACACTGACACTGGAAATATTAAACAGCTTACCGAACTTGCTGGTATACGACGATTTAGCGTAACCAGTAACGGTGAAACCTTGTATGGCGAGCAAATAAGAGATGGCTACTCTGAATTAGTAAAGGTTGATCTCAATACTCAAACCATCACACCATTATTTACAAAAAGCCTTGAGACAACTTACGATTACCCAATTCTCAGTCCTGACGAAACTAAATTAGTTTATTTATCAACATCATTAAATGAAAATTGGCAATTATATATACAAGGTATAAACGGCGAACAACAGCTGTCAGTACCTATGCCAAACGGGTATCAATATTTAAGTCAGCCGAGCTTTAGTCTTAATGGCGAGTCAATTTACTTTGTTGCAGGTTTAAATAGCGCCACCGATATTTATAACTACAACATAGAGAGTAAAACACTCACCAAGTTAACCCAAGGGCAAGAGGCAGTTGCCCACCCAATTGAAATGGCCGATGGCTCGTTACTCTATTTTTCGATAACTGCAGATGGGCCAAATGTAAAAACACTGCCAAAAGCTATAAAAAGCACTGTAGTTACTGAGTTTGCAGCTAACAAAAAAGCACCGCTGCTAATAGTAAACGAACATACACTTCCAAAAGCTAAAATATATAAGCACGAAACTACAGCGCAAACAAATTACAACGTACTCGACCAGCACGCTACCTTTGCACTAGGAACGCAGTATTATTCGGCTTCTACCAGTTTGTTAGATTTAAGCATTAAAAGTAGCGACTTATTAAAGCAGCTCGACTTACAGGCGGGGTATAGCACTGATTTACACGATGGAGCACTGCACGGTGGTTATGTGCAGGCAAAATATAATGCGCTTGATGTAAAACTGAAACTAGCATTGTTTGACTATAATTTAAATACATCGCGCCAGTATCAGCAAAGCCTAAATGCAGACATGGATGCCCGTGGTGGTTTTGCTGCAATAAATTACCCTGTTAAATTAGGGCAGCTAAGTTTAACGCCAGAGCTTGCCTACAATTACACTGATTATAAGCAAAGCCATAAAAATTGGACGCGTTTAGGCGTTGCTCAAAATTGGCAATATGATCGTCAAGACTTTGTGATAGGCCAGAGCCTTTATGCGAGTTGGTACGATGGCAGCACCAAAAATAATAATTGGCAAGGTTACGATTTAGCCGCCAAAATTTTTGGTAAAGCGTTTGGTATTTCTCTTTATGCAAACTTTGATCAAAAGCAGCGTGATGATGGCAGCCTTGCATTAGGTGGCTTTAGCTCAAATCTTATTAATCAGCAGCAAAATAGTGAATATGTACTTTCATCGGAGCTGCCTTTTTACAGCGCAACTGCAAAGCGCTATCAAGGCTACGGTGGCGGCTTTAGCTTTAAAGAAGGCATGCCGTGGCTTTATTATAAGCAACATCAACTCGACGGCACCGTATATGCACAAAGTTACGGTTTAAAATACCAAGGTGATTTTAGTTTTGGAATGGGGCCTGCAGGCGTAAATGATTTAACATTTAATATGGGTGTGTCGCGGGTTGAGGGCAGTAGCTTTGATGATGAAATGCGTGCTTGGCTGAGCTTTTATTATTCGTTATAAATATCAATTGGCTAAGTTACTTATCCATCTGCAAGGATAGTAACTTAGCTTGATATACATCGAGTTTTTGATTATCACGTTCTAGTTCAATTGCTTTCTCAAGTAAGGTTTGTGTTTGTTTAATATTACCTTGTTGATAGCGAACTTTTGCGAGTTCCAAGTATAGCTCAGCAATGTAAGGCGCTTTAGTAATAGCTTGCTCAAGGTGTGCTTTAGCCTGATGAGCGTGGCCAGCTTGTAAGTCGTTTTTAGCGATTACTAGTAATTCGTATGGGTCTTTTTCTTTATTAACTAATTGTGAAGTGAGCTCTTTAACAAGCTCTTTGTCGCCTAATTTTTTAGCTAAAAGCTGATAGTTGCTGATTAAATTAATGCTTATTTCATTATTACTAAGTGCTGTTTGATAGATGTTTTTAGCGCTTTGTAAATCACCAGCCCGACGATGCAAAATGCCCGCTATATTAAATAATTCAGGATCATTGGGAGTGTATTTGTTTGCTTGTAAAATAAGCGAGTAAGCAATATCCAGCTGTTTGTCTGCTAGCGCTGTTGCAGCTAAATTACTGTAAAACTTCGAAACTAAATCGTTATAATCTGCACTGCTTGAATAAAAACTGCGACGGGTAGGAAAGTAGTCGATTAAGGTGCCCGCTCTGAAAAATTCAACAATATTATCATCTTTTTTCTCTACTTTTGGGGCGTATACTCTTGTTCTAAAGTGGCTTGCTACATAAACAACATTATTTTCTTTTGCGTATACAGGCTGACTTGTTACTTCTTGAAAGCTCGTTTCTAGTCCGAGAGTTTGTGCATAGCTTTGTGTTAAAACAGCTAAGCTAATACAGTTGCCTTGCGAAAGTTTTAAGGCTTGGGCTGAAGTAAGTGTATCGCCGTGGTATTTAAAGTTAGCTAAGTTGCTTTCGAGGTAGTTGTAAATAATGCGGTCATGACGGATTTCAGACTGTTTTTGTTTTTCGGCATAGGCTAAAAATTTTTCTTTTTCAGCATTTGGCAGCTCGAAAATACTGTACTCAGAAGGAGTGTCGAGTTTATTAAACAAAGAATGGTTTAATAGTTGTTCAAGCTCTATTTGTTGTTCTACTTGCTGAACCTTGGTTGTGTTACATCCAACTAAATATAAAAAAGTAATACAGACTGCTATTTTATAAAACATCATAAACCCACTCCATTGTTAAATTTTACATTACAATGTGGTGGGTTTTTAATCAAGCACTTGCTGTACTGCGTTTACTTAAGCGGTTTTTTTGTGATTGTTTTTTACGTTTTCGGCGAGTAAACCATAAGTAAAAACCAGTACCTGCTAGCCACACTGGGCTTAAACCAATTACGCACCACAGTATTTTACTTATTAGCCCTGCAAAGTAGCCAAAATGAAGCTTTCTAAAACTATCAATTACCTGCCAGCCAACGCCTACTTCGCGAATATCCCAGTTAGCTATGTGCTCGCCTGTTAGCTTGTTATAGCTAACAGTATTGGCATACTCACTAGCAAGTGGGTTGGCGGTATCGACTTCGCCGAATAAGGTAATGTTTTCGTCAGGCTCGAGTGGCATAACTAAAAACGTGCCGTTAAAAGTGGGTATTTGTTTTTTACTGTCATTGAGTATGTGTTGAAATGAAATATCGCTACTGTGTAGGTTTTTGGTTAGTACAAAGTGCTCTTCCTCTGCGTGTTCAATAACTTCGTGATACCACAC
Source organism: Pseudoalteromonas sp. 78C3 (assembly GCF_002836695.1). NCBI lineage: Bacteria > Pseudomonadati > Pseudomonadota > Gammaproteobacteria > Alteromonadales > Pseudoalteromonadaceae > Pseudoalteromonas > Pseudoalteromonas sp. 78C3. The sequence goes on along the minus strand of NZ_PJAV01000149.1, from coordinate 76,995 downwards.
CGCCCAGTTAAAGTAGCCACCTGTGATAGCTAAAATAATAATGATGGGAGATCCTATAACCCCCGTCATTTTATGAATGTCGCTAAGTACAATTTGCAGTGTTGCACGCCAGCGCACACTAAATAGACGCTGCCAAAATTTACGATAAATAATAAGCCCAGTAATACCTAATACCAATAAAAACAGAGCAAAAAAGAAGCCTAGTACAGTGCCTGTTTGCCCTGGTAGGTTTTTAAAGTCGTTCAGTAAAAAAGTGTAATGTAGTTCTAAAAACCAATCGGTAAAATAATGGCTGGTACCAACAGGTTCAGACAAAATGTCACCCGTATACTGGTTTAAATGAAACTTATACCATTGCTCTGTGCCGCGTTTGACTAAGTAAACCCGATCAGCTGTATCATCGTTAAATATTTCCCAACTACCTACTACATATTCAGGGTAAGCATGCTCTGTTTTGGCAATTAACGTGTCGATTGGCATGCGCTCTGGCAGTGCATTTACAACAAAGTGGCTGCTTGGCATAAGTAAGCCATCTATTTCACTTTTAAAAACTAATACGCTCCCTGTAATACTAATAACAATCAATGGAATGATAGCTATTAGAGCGATCCAACTGTGAATTTTAAAAAGAGTTTTTCTCATAGGTAGTTTTATATACAGCAGCTAATGACTTGCGCATGATAACAACTATCATTTTTATTTAATAGTTTAGCGGTGAGGCTTTCTATTAAACCGGTAAACCGTGAACTTAATTCTACGGTTTTTGTATACCTAGCTTGCCAGTACCTAAAACAAGAATATCTTATTTAGTTGAGTTAAATTTACGCGGCTCTACAATGCCGCGCTCATAGTAAAAGCCTTTTAAAACAAATGTTTATTAAATGTTTTTATTTCTGCTTTTAATTAACATTTATGTAACGAGCGAGGTTGCTTTGGCGCATTATTTGCCTATATTGTCTTCATTTATTCTGGTTTTTAGTTTTTTACCATTACTAAACAAAATTCGAAAAAATCGTAGTGTCTCAGGTTTATCACTATTGATGATGACGTTTGGGTTAGCACAAAGCCTTTATTTTATAACCTACAATATTTATTTTGAGCGTTTTTATATTGCGTTACCATTTATTGTAACCGGTGCGTTAAGCGGGCTTATTTTATATTTTTTTGCACGTTATAACGCAGCTAAACGAGAACGTGTACAGCTGGTTACTATGCTAGGTTTTTCGTTACTGCCTTTTTCACTGCTTTTAAATTCAAGCCTTGATACTGCAACGGTATTAAGCGCTTTAACGTATGTTGGCCTTGTGATGAGTTCGGTACGTGTTATGCCGCAAACTTATAAAACATTGCGTACGGGTAATGTGAGTAATTTAAGCGCGCGCTACTTTAGCTTGCAGTTTATTGCTGGTATTTGCGGCTTAGTTGTTGAGCTTACAACAGCGGCTCCAAGCACGGCGCACTTACTTATGTTTATTATGCTGTTGCTTACCAATGCTGTGCAATTTGGTTGTATGCAATATTATAGAATGCGGCCTGTAATGGCTTAAAGCCAAAATAAAAGTGCTAATTTAGTTTAGGTATGGCAGTTTTAAGCTATTAATCATTACAAAGTTTAAACAATGCAATTAGCTATTCATCAAATTGATGCGTTTACGAATGAGTTATTTAAAGGTAACTATGCGGCAGTGATCCCACTAGAATCGTGGTTAAGTGACGATTTAATGCTAAAGATTGGCGCTGAGAATAACGTATCTGAAACTGCTTTTACTTGCCTGCAAGACGATGGCAGTTTTGCTATTCGTTGGTTTTCGCCGTTAATGGAAATCGATTTTTGTGGTCACGCCACACTTGCGGCTGCCTATGTTTTATGTGAAGAGCATAACATATCGCAAATTCGCTTTATTGCTGATGCGGTGGGCGAGCTAATCGTTAATAAAAACGCTGATGGTAGCTTTGCAATGACCTTTCCAAAACAAGCACCGGTTGAAGTGCAAAATGTGCCTCAGCAACTACTTGACGGCCTGTCTATACAACCGAGTAAAGTGCTTAAAAATCGCCAAGCCTATTTTGTTATTTATGAAAACGCCGATCAAATACTTGAATTAAAGACTAGCTCAGAGCTTTTAAAAACACTTTATCCACTTGATGTAGTGGCCACTGCTCCAAGTGCTGAATATGATTTTATATCTCGTTATTTTTGGCCTGCAAGCGGTGGCGACGAAGATTATGTAACAGGCTCTATTCATACTGGCTTAGCACCTTACTGGGCGCAGCAATTGGGTAAAACTACGTTAAGCGCTTATCAGGCTTCAAGCAGAGGCGGGCATTTACTATGTGAAGTGGGTGATACAACCGTCACCTTAACGGGGCATGCTGTAAGGTATTTAAAAGGCACTATTTATATTTGATCTGTGAATTAAGTTATAAAAAAGGCCACGTTAAACGTGGCCTTGGTTTACTCAATTAGCAGAGATATTTTACGCTTCTAGCGCTTTTGCAATTAAGCGATCAATATATTTTTTATGCGCTTTAGTCGCAGTATCTGCACCCCAAGCAACACTGGTATCGGCTATTTGAGTTAGCTGATATAACGCAGCTGTTTTAGCTAAGTTATCGTATTTACTTGCTTTGCCAAGACCTGCAATTGCGATTAGCTGATTAACATACTCAATTTGTAAGTTGTGACTAATAGAATTTGTGTCTTTGCTTTTCACAAAAATATTAGCGGTTAAATCTTGCATAAACTGAGTTAGGCTATATTCATTGCCGTACAAAGCAGTATCAGAAATACGCAGTAATACGGCTGGGTGTAATAGCTGCGCAAGTACAGATTTTTGCATACCTAAAATCATTTTGTGTGCTTTAGGGTCTTCATTTTTACCAAAGTGATTAAAGCCACGACGTTGCAGTTGCAAGTAGCTATATAGAGGTTGCATGTTTTGTAGTACGTCTGGTGCAAATACAAACTTTGCGAGTATATCCATCGCTTGTGTTTGACGCTCAAGAGATACCGGTGTAAATGGTTTATCTGCGTTTGCATCACCCACTACAGCACGCTCAACGTACACACCACCAATCTGGCGAGAAACAACACCCGCTTGAGCTCGGTACTGACCAAACAAGCTATTAGCAGAGGTAACAAGCTGTTGGTAAGACTCGCCTTTAACTGTTGCTTTATCTTTTAGCTCAGTAAATAGTTTATTAATTAGCGCCATACGATCTGCGCCATAGGCAGCAGGGTTTGACGACAAATCACCAATCATTACACGTGGATCGATATGGCGACCTGGTGCGCGCATATCGTCTGCATCGTTACCAAAGGCAAGGGCATGTTCACTTGAGCGAGCAAGTATTTTTTCAAGTCTAGCTTGCTCAGCAGCTTCATCTGCAAGTGCTACGCTGTAGCCGTAGTTAATTGCCCAATCATCGTAAGGACCTGGTTTTGTTTGAAAAATATCACCTTGCTGCATACCAATTGGGGCAATGTTAGCCGGTGCATAATCCATAACAGAACCGGTTACTATGCCTTGGGTTCTGTTTTTGTCGTGTACTTCTTTTTCATCCCACAAAATAGATGATTTCATATTGTGGTTAAGACCTAAAGTATGGCCAACTTCGTGAAGTACCAATTGCGTTAGACCTTGGCGAAGCATTTCTTTATCTTCAATTTTGTCGCCGCTAGCAAGACCTTTGGCAAGCATTAGATTTTGTTGAATCTCATGCCCTAGTGAGCAATTTAGCTCACCGGTATTTGTTGTTTCACCGTGGCTCATTGTTCCTTGAGTGAAAAGTGTGTCGTAAATCCAACGGTTTTTCATAAATACAAACTCAAGCATAATGTCTGAGCCCAGTATTTCGCCTGTTAATGGGTTAGCAAGTGCTGGACCGTATCCGCCAAATGGAGGCTTAGGTGACGAAGTCCAACGCAGTACGTTGTAATTAATATCGCCCGCATCCCAGTCTGCATCATCAGGTTGTACTTTTACCTCTAAGGCATTTTTAAAACCGGCTTTTTCAAAAGAAGTATTCCACGTTAAAACAGCGTCACGAATAGTATCGCGCCATTGGATAGGTGTGGTGTTTTCTATCCACCAAGTAATTGGTTTTACTGGCTCTGAAAGTGCTGCACTAGGATCTTTCTTTTGTAGATCCCAACGTTTTATAACATCTTCATAAGGTGCCCAATCGGTAGATGTCATTTGATCAAATTGATTTGTAAAATAACCAATGCGCGCATCGTCCATACGTGGTGCGTAGTTATTGCTAGGTAGAGCAACAAACGAGTGCTGAACTTTTACAGATACGCTACGTGGGTCGCTTACTGCATTTGAGCCACGTACCGTTGGGCTTGGGTTAGTAAATACGTAATCAACAACCACGTCTAAATTATTAGGGTATGGACGCTGTTTAATAATGCGTGATTTTTTATCGTCTAACTTGCCTACTTTAAAGCGCTTTTTAGCGTTTTTATCAGCTGGATTTGGCGTAGGTGATACTTTATGAAGTGCTTCGCTTAAAAATAACTTATTTACGTTGAATGCTATTTTACCGTCTTCTTCTTTTTCTATTTTAATGCTCGCAAGTACCGCTTCACTAATATTGGCATCACTCGCTTTTGAAATTGCACTGTTTTCGTCAAATTTATAGCGAGGTGTTTTGCTAATGATATCGATACGATCAAAGTATTTTCTAAATTCAATTAACTTAGTTTCACGGTACGAACCACGATAATGGCCTGCATCTGTAACGCCATCGACAGTGTGCGCAAAATATACAAACGGCGTATTAAGTTGGGACTCGTTAATCACCATAAGGTGCTTACCGGTTTTTTCATCTTGATAAAGGCTAAATATACCGGCAAATTCGGTTTGTCCTTTGATCATTTCGCTAAGTGTTTTTGGCTCTTTTTCGTCTTTTTTATCGGCTGCAAATGCATGGCTGCCAAACGCTAAGCTAAGCGCAAGGGTGATGGTCGTTAATTTCATTTTGAGACTTTTAATATTTGTTAATTTAATTGGACTGTACGTAAATTAATTTAATTTCGCACATCTTCGCGACGAAATTTAAGTGTACAACGCTAATTAACTGATATTAATAAACAAAAGTTTGTAACAAAATATAACGAATGAGGTGAGCTGCATGCAAAGTTATTTTTATAGCCCTAAATAGCAGTGGTTTATATGTATTTGCAACAGTTGCTTACAAATGTCACCTTAATGTTTCATATGGCTCTGGTATTATGACGTTAATAGAATTTTGGGGATAATAGGATATGCAAACAAATTCACTTAGATGGGTTTTTCCATTTGTAGCGCTAATTGTTGGTGTTGTTGGCTTTATGGGAATAAATGCCATTGCACAAGAGCCAGAAAAAAAAGAAGTAATTGATACTCGTCCAACAGTGCAAGTTGAGCCAGTGGCTGCAAACGATCATCAAGTTATTATTAATAGCTACGGTGAAGTAAAGCCTCTTGAAAGTACACAGCTTTCGGCGCAGGTGTCGGGTGAAGTGTTAAGTTGGCATCCTAATTTTGTAGCCGGCGGCATCGTTGCTCGCGGTGAAACGTTATTCACTATCGAAAAAGACAACTACGAAGCAGCAGTACTTGTTGCAGAGGCAGAAATTGCTCGTGCACAAGCAGGCTTAATTGAAGAGCAGGCCCAAGCTCAAGTAGCCGCAGATGAAGCAAAGCGTTTTCCAAGTAAAGCGCGTACCGACTTATTTTTACGTAAGCCTCAAGTGTTAAGTGCGCAGGCATCTGTAAAGTCGGCGCAAGCTGCATTAAAACGTGCACAACGTGACTTAGATAATTGTGAAGTAACAGCCCCTTACGATGCATTGGTTATTAGCCGAAATGTAGGTGTTGGTCAATTTGTCACTATGGGTTCGCAAGTTGCTGAGCTCAATAATATTGAAACTGCTGAAGTGATTATTCCTATAGCAGGGTTCGATAGCGTTTTTTTGCCAGAACGTATTAAAGGCATTACCGCAACGATTATTCAAAAAGGTCTAAACAGCTTCACGCGTGAAGGTGTAATTGACCGCGACCTAGGGATTGTTGATAACGCTACGCGTATGAGCAGTCTAGTAGTGCGTATAGAAGACCCATACGGTCTTAAGAATATACAACCAGCCATTAAGTTTGGCAGCTACGTACAGGTGAATTTTGCAGGTGCAATGCTTAATAATATTTACCGTTTACCGCAAGCTTTGGTTAACAACCAAACTGTGTGGGTAGTAAACGAAAACCAAGAGCTAGAGCCACGTAAAGTAACGGTTATTCGTGAAGAGGGTGAGTATTTTTATATTAGCAGTGGTTTAAATGCCGATGACAAACTCGTTATTACTTTACCTGAATACCCGCAAAAAGGAATGCAGGTTAAAATTGCAGGTGTAGCTGCAAAACCTGAAAGCTCAGAAACGAGCACTTCAAACACGCAACAGCTGTAGGGTGTAATAGTTATGAGCGAGTCAATACAACAAAAACAAACAGGGCTAATTGCCTACTTTGCTAATAATTCAGTAGCCGCTAATTTAATGATGTTTTTTATCATTATTATGGGGGCTATAAGTTACTTTACGATTCAGCGTCAAATGTTTCCTAATGTAGAGATTAACTACATTAATATTGAGGCTAATTACCCAGGTGCCTCTCCTCAGGAAATAGAAGAAAGTATTCTTATAAAAGTTGAAGAGTCACTTAAAGATATAACCGAAATTAAAAAAGGCGTGTATCGCGCATTTAGAAATGGCGGTACAGCAAGCCTGGAAATAAATACCGATGCAAAACTTACCGATGTGCTTGATAAAGTAAAGTTGCGTGTTGATGGCATTGCGACTTTTCCGGCGGGTATGGAACCGGTCACCATAAGTCAGGTTGAGTTTAGGCAAGACGTAATAGGTATGACGCTCGTTGCTGACTTACCACTTACAGAGCTTAAGCCTATAGCAAACCAAATAGAGGATGAGTTACTACAGTTATCTAACGTGTCGTTAGTGGTAAACGATGTTCCTCTTGATGAAATAGCAATTGAAATAGAGCCCGATACGCTGCGTCAATATAACCTAACCCTTAGTGATGTAATGAATGCAGTGCGTCGTTATTCAGCTAACTTTTCGGCGGGGCAGCTAAAAACAGACGCAGGTGTTATTTCTGTTCGCGTCGAGAATCAGTTTTACTCGGGTGAAGAGTTTAGGCAAATTCCGGTAAAAATTGGCGAGTATGGCGCTAAAGTTTTACTGCAAGATATTGCCGTGATTAAAGATCAATTTATCGAAGGTGAGCGCTACTTTAAGTTTAATGGCGAAAACGCGGTGTATTTATCGGTTAAAGCAACGCAAGAGCAAAACATGATTCCCGTTGCGGATTCGGTTAAAGCGTTTATTGATCAAAAAAATAAGCAACTACCGCCGGGTATTCGATTAGAGCCATTAATGGATATGACCTACTACCTAAATGCTCGCCTTGATATGATGAAAGCTAACCTGTTTCAAGGTGCAATTTTGGTGGCAATTATGTTGTCGTTATTCTTACGTTTTAAACTAGCGCTTTGGGTAATGATTGGCTTACCTGTTTGTTTTTTAGGGGCCATGATGATGATGCCACTATTTGGCATTAGCATTAATATTATTTCGTTATTCGCTTTTATAATGGTGCTCGGCATAGTGGTGGATGATGCCATAGTGATAGGGGAAGCTGCCTACACCGAAGTTGAAAAAAGCGGCGGTGGTGTAGAAAATGTTGTGCGTGGTGCTAACAGAGTTGCGACCCCTGCGACCTTTGGTGTGTTAACAACGATTGCTGTATTTGCACCATTCACAATGTCGAGCGGGCCAGAAAGTGCCTTCTTTTATGGTATAGCCGTTGTGGTAATGCTGTGTTTAGTATTTAGTTTGATTGAATCAAAGCTGATACTGCCAGCTCACATTGCTCATACGCACTTTTCGCCGATTAAAAAAGGTGGCTGGCGCGATCGCTTCAATACACGCTTTTTTGGTTTCGTAAATGGCCCATACAAACGTTTTATTGCTAAGTGTGTTGATTGGCGCTGGACTGTTTTGTTTGCTTTTATTGCAATGTTTATAATCAGTATTGCACTTATTACGTCTAATAAAGTACGTACAGTTCCAACTCCTAAAGTGCCGCACGACTTTCCACAAATTCAAGTAGAAATGAACGACAACGTTTCTGACTTACAAACCATTGCTGCTATTCGTGAAATAGAAGCTATGGTACTTAGAGTCGATGAAGAGACTGAACGTGAGTTTGGTCAAAAAATTATTCGTGATGTATTGGTATTTAATCAAGGCAGAACCGAGTCGCAGTTACTAGCTCCATTAGTTGACGAAGATTCACGTCCATACAATGCATTTGAGCTTTCTCGACGGTGGCGTGAGGCTATGCCGACTATTGCTGGTATTAAGTCGTTAACTATTCAAGACGATGTTGGTGGCGGCGGTGGTAATGGCGGCGGCGAGTTTGGCTATTTACTGTATGGCTCAGACATAGATACTTTAAATCAAGCGGGTCGTCGTTTTATTCAATTACTTCAACAGCAAAAAGGATTGTTTGATATTAGCTCAACCATAGATCCTGCGAGCAAAGAAGTGCAAATGAGCCTTAAACCTGTTGCTTACGATTTAGGCTTAGATTTAGCCGGTATTGCAAATCAAGTGGGTGCTAGTTTTTATGGTGGCGAGGCACAGCGTGTAATCCGAAACGGCGAAGAAGTACGCGTAATGGTACGTTACCCTAAGCTGACTCGTGAGGCATTTTCATCGCTTAAACACACCGTTGTTACTACCCCACAAGGGCGAGAAGTACTTCTTGGTGATGTAGTAGAGCTAACAGAAACGCCAGGTATTAGCTATATACGCCGCGAAGGTGGTTACCGTACCGTGTATGTTTATGGCAATATTGATGAAGAGCAAATTGAGCCAGGCGAAGTGGTTAAGCAAGTAAAAGAAAATCTACTGCCACAGCTAATAGAAGAATTCCCAAGTGTTAAATCAGAGCTTGGTGGCGCAATAGAAGAGCAGCAAGCTCAAGCTAATGAGCAAATAATGTTTTTTATTGGCGGAATGATTTTAGTATACATACTGCTAGCTGTGCCGCTTAAAAGCTATTCACAACCGCTTATTGTAATGTCGGTTATTCCGTTTAGTTTAACCGGGGCTATTTGGGGTCATTACTGGTTTGATTTAGATATGAGCTTAATGTCGGGATTTGGCTTAATTGCCGCAGCAGGTGTTGTTATAAATGATTCACTTGTAATGACAGATTATGTAAACCAAGTTCGCCGCGAAGGTGTTAGCGTTAAAAATGCAGTAATAGAAGCTGGTTGTGCCCGCTTTAGAGCAATACTATTAACGTCTATAACAACCTTTGCTGGTGTATTACCTATTATGTTTGAAACAAGCCTGCAGGCTAAGTTTGTAATACCTATGGCAGTAGCACTTGGCTTTGCTGTTATGTTTGCAACGTTAATAACGCTTATATTAGTACCGTGTTTATATATTATTCTAGGCGATATTGGTGCGTTATTTAAGCGCCCTTTTAAAAGCCGAGCTGCTAAAGTCTCGTAAATATAAAGCATAAAAAAAGCACTGACCGTTATTAACGCTCAGTGCTTTTTTATTATCTATTTATTGTTGTTAAACTGGCTACAACAATAATTAATCTTTAAATTGCTTATGGCAATCTTTACAGCCTTTAGCCCATGCGCCAAAAGCTTTACCAATTACGGCTTTATCGCCCGATTGGGCTGCTAACGCTAGCTTATCTGCATTTGCGGCAAAAGCATTCGCTTTTTCAACAAAGGTTGCATTTTCGGCCCAAACAGCAGCAAGTGCAGCTGTGTCGCCTTTATCTGTTCCTTCGTAAAACGCTTCCCATGGCATTTTTGAAAGTGCGGCAGCGTTGTTAGCACGCATTTTAAATTGCTCTGCGTCAAAAGGTACTTTACCTTTTAGCATTGCGCCCATGTCACCAATTTGCACTGAAATCATTGAAAACGCAGCTTGGCGGTATTCAATCGCGTCACTTGGTTCTTTAAATGCAGAATTTGCCGATACGCTAAGTGCACATGTAGCTAATGCTATACCTGCTAATACTTTTTTCAATTTCATGTTTGCCCCTTTAAAGTAATTGTTAATCCTGTTCTATATTAGCTTCTTTGAATGTTCAAGTTAATATATGTGCTTAATAATTGTTTCTTTAACTAAGCATACAACGATTACCCTATCGTTACATCTATTGTCTTTATTGTTAATGACTGTAAACACCTCGTTGTTATTTTGATTCCTGTTGTGTAACTTCCCCCCCATCATAAAAATAACTAACAAAGAGAGTTTATGAAAAATAATATTTTTAAAATGTCAGCATTGTCTGCTGCAATAGTGGTATCACTTTCTGGTTGTGGAAGTAGTGATGACGATAATAAAAGTAGCGTACCATTAGTTACTGACGTAGCTCCTAAAGCGAGCGATGTAGTTGTTGTAGATTTAAAACAATGGATCCCTGTTACTGCAGAATTTAAAGCCAGCGATAACGATGGCGATGCACTTACATTTAGCTTCACTGAAAACGGTGAAGAAGTGATTGCAGAAGATGGCGTATTTACATTTAGTCACGGTACTCTAACTGTAGAGGGAACATCATTTACTTATGTTCCAATGACGGATGATGATGCAGTTATTGATTACACTGTAAACGCAAATGGTAAAACGGCTTCTGCGCAAATAAACATTTCAGGAGTTGTTGGTGACCCATTAGCAAATCAACAATGGCACCTAAATAATACAGGCCAAAAAGCATACTCATTAAGCGATGAAATGAAGCAGGGCTTAGTTAATTTATATGTAAATCTATTTGGCGATACAGAAGAAGAAGCGCAAGCAAGTGTTGATGCTAGTTTTGCTAATGCAGAAGCTACAGGTTTGGTTGCTGGTGAAGATATGAATGTAACAGCCGCTTATGCTCAAGGCGTTACAGGAGCTGGTGTAACTGCTGTTGTTGTTGACTCGGGCATGGAAATTCGCCACGAAGATTTAGTAGATAACGTATTACCAAATCGTTCTTTAAACCTTAACGCTGAAGCGCTAGATCGTACAGACCCTACAAGTACATCAAACAGTGGTGACCACGGAACAAGTGTTGCCGGCTTAATTGCAGCAAAAGGTTGGAATGGCAAAGGCGGCCGTGGTGTTGCACCTGATGCAGGCTTAATCGGTATGAACTACCTTGGTGGAGATAAAGTAGCACAAACTGATTTACTTGCTCATGGCTTCCCTGGTAGTGGTATTAGTACGTCTGAAAATATTTCAGCCTTTAACCGTAGTTACGGTATTACGTTCCCTACGTTTATCGGTTATTCAGAGCTAGATGAGGCAATTGAGTCTTACCCTAACCTTAACCTTCGTGACGGTAAAGGTGCGCTAAATATGAAATCTAGCGGTAACTCATTTGAAGACGGTGGCGATGAAGGTTCTTTATGTGCTGACAATGGTGCAAATGACTTAGGTTTAACTTGTTATAATGGCGCTTTTGAGCCAAGCCAAGGCCACCCTTATTATTTAAGTGTTGCTGCAGTAAATGCTAATGGTAAACATACTAGCTATTCTACAGCGGGTGCTAACGTAATGGTGTCGGCTCCAGCGGGTGAGTATGGTCGTTTTGCACCTGCAATGGTAACAACAGATCAAATGACTTGTATTAATGGTTATTCAGGTTTCAATGGTGGTTCTATTGCAGCATGGGCTGCTGCTTATGGTGAAGAGTTTGCTGCAAGTCAATATCCATTTAACTACCCAGGCCATGCAGACAATGCAAGCTGTAACTATACTTCAACGTTTAATGGTACATCATCTGCTGCGCCAAATGCATCGGGTGTGGTATCGTTAATTCTTTCGGCTAATCCAGATTTAACATGGCGTGACGTTCGCCATATCCTTGCATCAACTAGCACTTTAATTGATGCAGATAATGCTGCTGTTAAATTAACAGTTGGTGAAGGCGAATTTGTTGCTCACGACGGTTGGATTGAAAACTCTGCCGGTTATAACTTCAATAACTTATATGGTTTTGGCCGTGCTGATGCTGGAGCTGCGGTTTCTATGGCGAAGGCTTATGATGTTGCTTTAGGTGAACAAGTTATTACTCAGTGGAGCGGTGTTGGTTCAGTAATTGCTGAAGACGCACTTGCACTAGAAATTCCAGATAACAATGCAACGGGTCTTACACAAGAAATTGAAGTGACTGAAGAGCTAAGCATTGAAGCAATGCAGTTTAAGTTTGATGTAAGTAATGCTGAAATGGGCTTTGGCTTAAGCGATGGTACACAAACTTCAGCCGGAACAGATTTAGCTATAGAAGTTACATCGCCAGCGGGTACAAGAAGTGTATTACTGTCATCTAAGCAAGCTTTATTCTACCCAGCATATAGTTTCACTAGCAGTTGGAGTGTTGGCTATATACTAAAAGATGCAGTAATGCTTTCAAATGCGTTTTATGGTGAGTCGACTAAAGGCACTTGGACAGTTCGTTTACTAGATACGAGCGCAGATAGCTATGCACTTAGTAAAGGTGATGACAATGGTTTAGGTGTAGTAGGTATTAGCAATAATAGTTCAGCAAGTGTTTTAGAGGGTGTGTCTTTACGCGCATTCGGTCACGCAGGTCAAGAGTAAGGATTATGAAAATGAAAGTTAATAAATTAATCGTATTAAGTGCTGCTGCGTGTATTTCTTTAAGCGCTACGGCAAACACAAGCTTTGATAAAGAGCTTCAACTACCAAAGAAGCAAGCATCTAGCTTAAAGTATACTAAAGCTGATTTTGGTTCTTATAAAGTAGAGAAAAATTTACGCTTAGTGCCATCAAGTGTTGCTGCCGATGAGCATGTAGTTATGCAAAAAGGCGACATGGCGGTTGTTAATGTTGCAAGTACATCTGATGTAGTAACTAAAGGGTCATTAGTTCGTAATATTCTTACTAATAACTTAAGTTCTTTATCAGGTAATATTACGGTACTTTTAAAAGATGGTATTACTGCTAGCGACATTGCTGCAGCGGCTGGATTAAAAGTGGTGTCTGTATTTCCTGGTACTAAGATTGCCGTTTTAGCAGTGAATGATGGACAAGATATTTTAGTTGCAGCAGAGCAGTTAAATGCTTCAGGTTATGCTAAAGAAGCTAGAATTGAAGTGCTAGAGACGATTTATACTGCACAATAAGTTATTTTATTAAATAAGCTTATTTAATAAAAACCCCGAGCAACATTAGTTGCTCGGGGTTTTTTTATAAAAAATTAATCGTTTATATCAATATCTGCAAATATCATCCCGCGACGCATGCTGCGCGTTGCTAAAAATACTTCGCCTAATAACGACATAAATGCACATATAAGTAATGCCATTGCTGCTACAAAACAACAAGCAATGGTCACGCTTAAGTTAATTGATTGAATGTGCGACAAGAATAAAAACATAACCACAGCACATACAAGTAAGGCACTTAATACACTTAAACTAAAAGCAATATGTATACATCGAGATCTTTTTAATAAAGCGCGGAGTTCTGTTGCTAGCGACTTATTAAAATCATCATCTGTATTTACTTTTAATCTTCTCTCCAATAAGCGCGCTCTGTCGGTAATTCGTGCTAAGCGATTAGATAAAACACCTAAAGTTGCTGCTATACCTGTGATTAAAAATACGGGAGCAACGGCCGTTTGAATTACTTTTGCCATAGTTAAAATGTTAATTACTTCGCTATTCATTACTACCCTTAATCAGTTGAGCCTAAAAGTGATTTATATATCTACAGAGTACCTGATGTAGGCTTATTAAGAAAAGAGGAATTACGTTGATTTACTTTACATAGCTTCACAAACTAAATCACAACACAGGTTATTTTTAGGTATATTTAATTACTTAATAAAAAATAAAAATACAACAAGGACTTTGACTGATGAAACGTACCCCATTCGCACTCGCAGCACTATCACTCGCTATTTTAAGTGGCTGTAATCAAGCCCCTGAAGAAACCAAAAAAAGTAATACACAAGTTAAAACGGTTCAAGTAGTCCAAGCTGTTGCCCCGGTTGCTAAAAAAGTGCCACATGAAATGACTATTCATGGTGACACACGTATAGATGATTACTATTGGCTGCGTGATGATGAACGTAAAGCACCAGAGGTAATTAACTATTTAGAAGCTGAAAATACATACACTGATGCAATGCTCGCACATACTAAAACGCTGCAAAGTGAGTTGTTTGAAGAGCTAAAAGGGCGTATTCAAAAAGACGATGATTCAGTCCCAGTTAAAAACGGTGATTATTTTTACTCAACACAAACACGTGGCGATAACGAGTACACTACTTACTTACGCAGCAGCGATTTTGCAGGTACCGATCAGCAAGTTATTTTAGATGTAAATGAGCTTGCTAAAGGCCATGATTATTATGCAGTAAGTGGTTTAGATGTAAGCCCTAATGGCAATTTAATGGCTTATGGCGAAGATACTGTTAGCCGTCGTATTTATAGCGTAAAAATAAAAGATTTAACTACCGGTAAATTACTCGAAGACACACTTGAAGGCACCAACGGTGGCATTGTGTGGGCAAACGATAATAAAACGGTTTACTACATTAAAAAAGATTTACAAACTCTACTAGGTTACCAAGTGTATCGTCATACATTAGGTACATCGCAAGCTGATGATGAGCTAATTTACGAAGAAACTGATACCAGTTACTACATGGGTATGAGTAAAAGCAAAGATGAGTCAGAGATTTATATTTGGCACAGTAGCACGGCTGCATCAGGCGTATCTGTATTAAGTGCTGATGATACTAAGGCAATGCCAAAACGCTTAATTGAGCGCGAAGCAGGGCTTGAATATGATATTTCGAAGCTAGGGAATACTTACTACATTGTAACTAACTTAGATGCTGTAAATTTTCAGCTGATGAAAGTTGATATTGATAAAGCAGGCGACAAGGCTAATTGGCAAAGTGTGATCCCTGCACGCGATGATATTAAACTCGAAGGCATTGATTTATTTAATAACTACTTAGTTTACCAAGAACGTGAAATGGGCCAATCAAAGTTGATTGCGCGTGATTTAAAAACAGGTAAAGAGTTACCACTGAGCTTTAACGATAGCGCTTATACAATTGGTACTTATGGCAATAACGATATAGATAGCAGCACGTTACGTGTTTACTACACAAGCATGACCACTCCAAGCTCATCGTACGATGTAGATTTAGCGACTGGCGATAAAACGCTTCTTAAGCAACAGGTTGTGTTAGGTGATTTTGATGCTGACAATTACGCTTCAGAGCGTATTTTTGTAACAGCACGTGATGGCATAAAAGTACCGGTAAGCTTAGTTTACCGTAAAGATGCGTTTAAAAAAGATGGCACTAACCCGCTACTGCAATATGGTTACGGTTCTTATGGCGCAACCATGGATCCAACGTTCTCAAGCTCACGTTTGAGCTTGTTAGACCGTGGCTTTGTATTTGCAATTGCCCATGTACGTGGATCGCAAATGCTAGGTCGTCCTTGGTACGAAGACGGCAAGCTACTAACTAAAAAGAATACATTTAACGACTTTGTTGACGTAACCAAAGCATTGGTTTCTCAAAAGTATGGCGCAAAAGATGAAATATTTGCGTTAGGTGGCAGTGCTGGTGGCTTATTAATGGGCGCAGTAGCAAACCAAGCACCTGAGCTTTATAAAGGCATGGTTGCTGCGGTACCGTTTGTAGATGTAGTAACAACGATGCTTGATGCGAGCATTCCGCTTACAACAAATGAATACGGCGAATGGGGTAATCCGAACGAAAAAGCGTATTACGATTACATGCTGTCTTACTCGCCATACGACCAAGTATCTAAGCAAGCATATCCTAATATGTTAGTAACGACTGGCTTGCACGATTCACAAGTTCAATACTTTGAGCCTGCAAAATGGGTTGCTAAGCTGCGTGACTATAAAACTGATGACAATAAGTTATTGTTTAAAATAGATATGGAAGCAGGGCACGGCGGCGCATCGGGTCGCTTTAAACGTTTAGAAGATACCGCGCTAAACTATGCATTTATGCTTGATTTAGCGGGTATTAAAAAGTAATTAATTTATATATTTAAAATAAACAAAAAATGTAAGGTGCTTTTTAAGAAGGCACCTTTTTTTGTGGCAAGTTAAAGCTAAACATAGTGCCTTTACCAATTTCACTTTGTACGTAAATTTCGCTATCCATCAGTTTTAATAACCCTCTGCAAATAGCCAATCCTAAACCACCTTGCTGGCGCCCTTCTTTATTAGAATTACTTGCTTGGTAGTGCGGATTAAAAATAGCATTCAGCTCATCTTCTTTTATGCCTACGCCCGTGTCTGATACATGCACAAATAGTTGATTATCGTCACTGCGTTTTACATGTACTGCAATGCTGCCGCCGCGAGGGGTATGCCTAATTGCATTGTCAATTAAGTTACTTAACACGCGCTCTAATTTAGCTATATCGGCAACCACAGGAAAATCACAAATCGCAGGTTCTACCGACAAACTAATGCCTTTTTTATCAACGGCTAAACTAAATTTTGCCATGCAATCGTAAATGAGTTCGCCTAAATTAAAGGTTTCTTTATTTATGTTTATTTCGCCATTTTCTAAGTGAGCAAGCTCAAATATTTGCTCTATGAGTAGCTTTAATTGCCCGCAATTATTAAGCGATACCTGTAAGTATTCTTGTTGCTCTTTTTTACTTAGCTGCTCGGCCGACTGATTTAATACTTCTAAAAACCCCTGCAGTGAAGCAAGTGGTGTACGTAGGTCGTGCGATAGATGGGTCAGCAACTCTTTGCGTTGTTTATCGCCTTGTTCAAGCGCTTTAAACTGCTCATTAATACGCGTTAACATGGCTTGAATACTTCGCCCTAAACTATGCACTTCGTTACTTTTTTGCGTTGAGTAATTACTTAGCTTGGTGTCGGTAAGGCTGTAGTTAGCGGCTTCAATATTACTAACATCGCGTGCTAAGCGCTGAATTGGGTTGGTAAAAAAACGTAGTAAAATTAGCATCGCAATAAATAAAAATGCAAGTGCAGAGCCAAGCCATAAAGCAGCTAGCCATAACTTATCATTATTTTTTACAGTGCTTAGTGAGGTATCGTAAGCCTCACCACCAATAATTACATATAAATAACCTTGTAGCTTATCTTGATTAAATACTGGCGCGGCTGAAAATATTTTTTGTTGCTCTTTATTACGAGGATTATCACCATAAATAGGTGCAGCGCTTGGGTCGTTAATTAGCCTTTTTAAAGGCGTTAAACTAATATGCGTGCGTTTAACTTTACCCGGCTTTGCTGAGTAAGTAAGAATTTTTCCGGTTTCGTCTACAAAATAAAATTCAAACGCAGGGCCTAATAACATTAAGGTATGGAAGAGGTTTTCAAGCGCTTTATAGTCGTAAACACCTTCTTTTATTAATGGGTTATCTTGTACTAAATGCTCCGCTAACGCTAAGTGCAGATTTTGTTCGGCGTGGTGTTTTGAAGTCAGTTCTAATTGCTTACTCCAGCCGTAAACAAGGGCGCAAATAAAACAAAAAATCACGACTAGCGATATAGCTAATTTTTGATACAAAGATAATTTCATAATAGGTGTCTTAATTGAGTTGGCTAGGGTTTAGTTTGTAACCAACACCCCAAACGGTTTCGATGATAGGCGCTTGTTGGTGTTCTTCTAGCTTGGCACGTAAGCGGTTTATATGTGAATTAACCGTGTGCTCGTAACCACTGTGTTGGTAACCCCATACTTTATCGAGTAATTGCTGACGACTAAAAACATGATTAGGATGGCGTGCAAAGTAAACGAGTAAATCAAATTCGGTGGCGGTAAGGTTAAGGGCTTGCTTGCCTAAATACACTTGGTGCGAACTAAATTCTATATTGAGTGAGCCTACATTTAGTGTTTGTTCACTATCAACGGGGGAGTTGTCGTTGTTTTGGCTAGCGAGTAGTTGTGCTCTGTGGCGTAATTGGGTTTTTACTCTGGCTTGTAATTCGCGTGCAAAAAAGGGTTTACAAATATAATCATCGGCGCCCATTTCAAGGCCAATAACTCTATCCATATCGCTACTAAGCGCGGTGAGTAAAATTACGGAGGTAGTTGGGTAATGCTCTTTTATTTTTCGGCATAAGCTCAAACCATCCATTTGGGGTAAGTTTATATCGAGTAAAATAAGTCCGTAGGGATGCTTAGCTATTTTTTTTAAGGCAAGTTCTGCGCTTACAACATGATCAACATGTAAGTTAAGCGACGTTAGCTGCGTGGTAATTAACTTACCTATTTCTCTGTCATCTTCTACTACTAATATTTTTTCGTGACGCATGTATTACCTCGTAAAAAGGGGGGCATCCGTGCTCCCTTACTTCCCCATTACAAGCTGGAACGTTACTGCGTGCGCGTAATTACTATTTTCGATACTGGGTTATCAAACTTATGTTCAACACCAAGTGCTGATGTAGATAATCCATCTTGATTTGAAACAATGCCCGGATGCATTGTTATTATATCGGCTGTATCGTCACGTATTTCGTTAAACCCTTCACCGCTAGCGGCAGGACCTGGCACAGTTTCAGCTGTTTCTGTATTTGCTTCCGTACCCGCATCATAAGCAGTCGTAGTGCGTGATAACGAACCGCCAACTTCTAATGTTGATACATCTAAAGAACTAAGACCGGTAAAAGCATCATTTGTATTCCCAAGCATGGCAGCAAATGACAAATTAAGCGTTTCTTGCTCTTCAACAGTAATGATTACTGTGGTGGTTTCACCAGGGCCAATAGCGCCTTCAGCTGAAACTGCAGCAAGTGCACTTTCGTAGCTTAGGTATTCTTCATTTGCACCGCTTTCTGCAAGCATTTCTAAACCAACAGAAGCTGTGGTGCCGAATTCCCAAGGTGCTTCATCTTCAAAAGCAATGACAGAGAGTGGTGATAAAGGCTGTCCTGCAGTTAAGTTACTAAAAGTAATAGTAAACTCACTGATCACAGGTTCTACAACAATTGGCTCAACAACGACCGGCTCTTCAACCACTGGGTCGTTATCATTATCGCTACACGCTGCAAGTGTGGTTGCAAGTGCAAGCACTAGTAGACTTTTTTTAAGGTTGTTAGCAGATGACATAATCATGCTCCTACTTAACTGTAACGGTTAATTGCGCTACTGGGTTTAACCATCTGTGTACTGTATTACTTAAATCGCTATTACCCGCTTCTAAATCGTCATCACCTAAGCTACCTGGGTGAATATGGATGCTTGTATTTGTATCACCACTTAATATACCTGTACCGCCAGTGCCAGCGTCGCCACCTGGAGCCGCAGGAATCCCCGGAGTACCTGGAGCGCCAGAGCCTTCAACTACAAGCTCATTGTTTTGTTCTGTGCCTGCATCGTAAGCATTTAAATTAATTGTGTAAGTACCCGCTTCTGTTGGGATTTTCCAGCTGTTTAAGCCTACAAAGCCATCATTAGTTGGTAGCATCATTGCAGTTAAAGATAGGTACTCGTTACCGTCAGTAGTTGTTAGTGTTGCCGTTGTAGATGCGGCTGGTGCAAGTAAACCTTCAGCTGGATTTGCAGCCATATCACTGCCCGCTGCAGCTGCTTGTGCAACTAGCTCTGCAATATTGCCGCCTTCAGCCATTGTTTGTAATGCTGTAGATGCCTCTGTTGCGACTTCAAATAGTGTGTCTTCGCTGTTGTGTGCTGTAATTAACAGTGGAGTAAAGTGAATACCCTTGGTTAGGTTAGTAACTTTTAGGTCTAATTCTGCGGCCATAGTCGATTGGCTAGCTGCCGCTAAAAGAATTGCAATTGTTAATGTAGAAGTTTTCATTATTATTCCTGTAAGTGATGATTCGAGTTTAGTATTGAATAATCGTCTCCAGAAACTCTCACAAACTTATCACTTTTTTATCACAAGATTTTACGCTGTGATTTTTAAATACAAATACGTTGGTTGATTTGTAGACATTTGTTTAGTTAAGAGGCAACATACATGAAACAAAAAGGAGAGTGTTATGGAAGAAAATCAACAGGTTGAACCAGTTAACAAAGATGACCGTATGTGGGCTATGTTATGCCATTTGAGTGCGCTTGCCGGATTTATTGTGCCGTTTGGCTCAATAATTGGGCCATTAATTGTGTGGTTAATTAAAAGAGATGAGATGCCAGTTGTTGACGTGCACGGTAAAAAGGCGCTTAACTTTCAAATAACGATGGCAATTGCATATGTAGTTTGTTTTTTACTGATGTTTGTAGCAGTAGGCTTAATATTACTACCTATAGTAGCAATTTTTGGGTTTGTAATGGTTGTAATGGCAAGTATTAAAGCTAACGAAGGTAAAGAGTTTAATTACCCGTTTAGTTTAAATTTGATAAAATAAAACCTCAGTCATTATATTGTAAACCCAGCTATAGGCTGGGTTTTTACGTTTAGCCATAAGGGCATTATGCTTTATCTCACGTTATTTATTAGCGCATTTATATCTGCCACATTACTGCCTAGCTCTTCTGAGGTGATAATGGTGGGGATGATTGCCCAAGGTAAAGTTAATTTATGGCTTATGTGGTGTGTAGCAACACTTGGAAATGTATTGGGGAGCTGCGTTAATTACTGGTTAGGCACGCAGGTACTGCGTTTTAAAGATAAAAAATGGTTTCCTGTATCGCAAAAAGGGCTTGATAACGCACAAAAGCAATTTAATAAATATGGTGTATATAGTTTGTTATTTGCTTGGCTGCCAGTAGTAGGCGATCCGCTAACTGTAATTGGGGGGATATTTAAAGTACGCTTTAGTCTGTTTTTATTACTAGTAACACTAGGCAAAGGCGCTCGCTATTTAGCGGTTATCGCCCTTGCCGTAGGATTCGAAAAGCTTTTTTAAATAAGTTTTTTAAGACCTTATTTAGCCCAATCAAGCGTTAACGACACTGAGTCGGCAAAACGCAGTGCATGTGGTTTATCAACACGTGCTTTGGCGTAATGAACACTTGGGTGTGAGTGACAAACCGCAAGAATTTCAGCCACTAATTTTTCGAGCAATAAAAAATGCCCTTGCTCTACTAAGCTAATTACTTCTTTGGTGATCACTTTATAATTAAGTGCTTGGTCTACTTCATCCGTTTTACACGCGTCATCAGCAGGGTAGTGAATCTCTAGGTTGATCACTACATCTTGCTTTTTTTCACGCTCATCGGGGTTAAAGCCAATAAACGTACGCAGGCGCAAATTAGTAACGTTAATAATTGCATTAGCCATAGGGTTAACCTTTTATAAGCTGCAAAAATTCGTTACGTGTTTTAGGATCGCTTCTAAAGTTACCTAACATTACTGATGTACGCATGCTTGAATTTTGCTTTTCTACACCACGCATCATCATACACATGTGTTTTGCCTCAACAATAACGCCTACGCCCTTAGCGCCAGTAACTTCTTCAACTGCTTTAGCGATTTGATGCGTTAGCTGTTCTTGAATTTGAAAACGGCGTGAAAACATATCAACAATACGTGCAAATTTAGACAAGCCCAATACTTTACCGTTTGGAATATAAGCAATATGGCAACGGCCAATAAAAGGTAGTAAATGATGCTCACACATAGAGTAAAGCTCTATGTCTTGCACTAACACCATGTCGTCAGCGTCAGATGTAAATACCGCTTTATTAGTTATTTCATCAAGCGTTTGACGATATCCTTGCGTTAAATATTCCATTGCTTTTGCAGCACGTTTTGGCGTATCAAGTAAGCCTTCGCGGTTAGCATCTTCGCCTACTGCGGTGATGATTTTTTCGTAACTTTCTTTTAATTCATTGTGCATAAATATCTCAGTTTATTTATATTTACTTTAAATGACGGCCGCCATCAACAGGCAAAGAGCGCCCTGTGATGTAGTGGCTTTGTAATAGTAGATCAATGCTATTGATAATTTCTTGGCATCCGGGTTCAATTCCCATTAATGATTTTTTAAGGGTCTTAGCTCGATATTGCTCATCGTCATGTTCATTAAAAATAATGAGTGATGGAGCAACCGAGTTCACTTTTATGTTTGGCGCATATTTAGCGCTAAACGATTTAGTTAAGTTATCGAGAGCCGCTTTACTTGCTGCATAAACTAAGTGTTTAGGGCTGCCTGTTTCAACTACATAATCAGTAAGGTGAATTATATCAGCAGGTACTTTTGCACTTTGCTGATAGTTTAAAAGCAGCTCAGCGCACATTAAATTAATTAAATACGGTGTTTTGGCATGTATACGCATCATATTATCGAACAGTACTGCAAAGTCAGGATTGTTGGCTTCGCAGTCCCAGCTTGATGCATTGTGAACAATAGCGCGTAGGGATGTTGTATGCTCTTTAAGCTTATTTATAAATGCACTTATACCGTCATCGGTACTAAAATCGGCATAAATGCATACAGCGCCTTGTTGCTCTAATTTATCAACAGCGGCGTGACGAGTACGATACGTGATAATAATACTCAGCCCTTGGGCTATATAATGCTGAGCGAGTGCTAAACCAATACGTTGGCCTGCGCCGGTAATTAAAATGGGCGATGTCATATAAGGCAGTGTTCTCTTTGGCGGGTAGTTATACCAATATTATTAAAAATATCATCGTTCTATCGCTTTTTCATAGGGCTATAATAGCTCACTAACTTAACGCAATTGGTATTATAAAATTCAAAGCGTTAATTCATTAAAATATACGCAGCTTCTTAATCTGTCGATCAAAAAAGCAATTAATCCTCAAAGGCATTAATTGCTTTATTTTAGCTACTAAACATTAATCGTAGATTGTCGGAATTGGTTGACGCTTATGTTGTGTACGCGTGTAAATACTTACAAGCTTTTGTTCAACATCATTAGACACAGGTTTACCTTCTAAAAAGTCATCAATTTGCTCATAGCTCAAACCAAGTGCTTCTTCGTCTGTTAAACCTGGGCGGTCACTTTCTAAATCAGCTGTAGGTGCTTTATCTACCAATAAAGCTGGGGCACCTAGTGCAGTAGCAAGTGCACGAACTTGGCGTTTTGATAAACCAAACAGAGGGGCTAAATCGCACGCGCCGTCACCAAATTTAGTATAAAAACCAGTAATGTTTTCAGCACTATGATCGGTACCCACTACTAGGCCTTGGCAAAAACCTGCAATTTCGTACTGAGCAACCATACGTTGACGCGCTTTAACATTACCTTTAATAAAATCTATTTGAGCTTGCTCAGGCAGTGCTTCACCACAGCCAACTACAGCAGCTATCGCTTGCTCATGCAATGCATCAGCCGCAGGTTGTACGTTTACGGTCATACGTTTACTTGGCTGAATAAAATCAACCGCCATTTGTGCTTCATCTTCGTCAGCTTGTACACCATAAGGTAGGCGCACTGCAATAAACTGATACTTGTCAGTATCGTGTTCTTTATTTAGCTCGTTTACAGCAAGTTGACATAAGCGGCCGCAGGTTGATGAGTCAACACCACCGCTAATACCCAGTACTAACGAGCGTGAATGAGCTGCTACCAAACGTGTTTTAATAAAATTAACTCGGCGAGTTATCTCAGCATTTACATCAATAGTTGGCTGAACCTTCATTTCAGCCATAATTTCGGCGCGCATTGCCAGCTCCTTATAAAATTTAATATGTGATACGCAATAAACTTATTATGTGATTTAGTCTTAATTAATTAAAGTTTTAAATGAGCTTTTATTTTGCGAAGCTCTACTTTTAATTCTTCTACTTCTGCCAGTAAATCACTTAATTCTTTATCTTTAATTACTTCACTTGGTAGAGCAACAAAGGCATCGGCGGGATTATTTTGTTGTTCGCCAAATAAATGAATGTATCGGCTGTCGCGTTTACCTGCTTCTCGTTCTAATTTACGGGCGTAATCGCTTTCAATCAGTTTATTGAGCGCTGTTTCTACTTCATTTACGTTATTAAAATCAGCAAGCCTAGCACTGCGAGTTCTTAATTCACCTGGGGTTTGGGCACCACGTAAAAGTAATAAACAAACAATGGCACGCTGCTGAGTAGAAAATTGCAGATTACTAAACTCAGTGTTGCAAAAGCGGTGGTCGTATTTATTTACGCGACCAGAAAGCCCTTCATCTATAGTTACCAAACGCATGTCTATTAGTTCATCAAGTGCGTTTTGCACGTCACTATCTGTAAGATTTAACACAGGATCTCGATTAGACTTTTGGTTACATGCGTTCACTAGAGCGTTTAACGATAGCGGATAATGTTCTGGCGTTGTGCTTTGTTTTTCTAGTAAACAACCAAGAATACGTTGTTGATTTGCTGATAACTGCATAAATAATCTCAAATTAGTAAGCGTATTTTATTAGCTTACACCTTTATTGGATACCAAGCCATTGCTGGAGTTTAGGTTTTAGGGCGGCTAAATCGAGCGGCTTACTTAAATAG
Source organism: Pseudoalteromonas sp. 78C3 (assembly GCF_002836695.1). Classification (NCBI taxonomy): domain Bacteria; kingdom Pseudomonadati; phylum Pseudomonadota; class Gammaproteobacteria; order Alteromonadales; family Pseudoalteromonadaceae; genus Pseudoalteromonas; species Pseudoalteromonas sp. 78C3. Next base: position 52,484 of record NZ_PJAV01000149.1, on the reverse strand, counting down.
TCGTTCATGCCTGCTGCTAGGCATTTTTCTTTATCGCCCTGCATGGCATTGGCTGTAAGTGCAATAATAGTAATATTTTCATTACCCTTACCTGCATCGCCTTCTCTAATAGCTTTAGTAGCTTGGTAGCCATCCATTTCAGGCATTTGGCAATCCATTAAAACTAGCTTATATGGCTTACCTTGTTTTGCATTGAGTTTTACAATTGCCTCAAGCCCATTTTCAGCAATATCAAAAGTCACACCTGCTTGCTTTAATAGCGCCGAGGCAACTACTTGGTTTATTTTATTGTCTTCAACGAGCAGTAGTTGTGGCTCTGATGAATCGAGTACTGGTGCTTTAGTTAGTTTATTTTGTAGTTGTGCTTGTTGCTGCTGTTGTTCAATGTATTTATCGTTAGTGAGTGAGTCAAACAAATCAGAAGGTGTGAGTGGTTTGAAAATCATACAGTCGACTTCCATACCTACTTTAGACTCCTCAGGTGAATAACTCATTGGCGCCATAAGGACTAACTTGCAACTATGCATATTTATAAAGTTTTTAAGCGCAGTTATATGCGTTTGCGGCGCTTTTTCAAAAAAGTAGTAATCAACTAAAATAGCTTCAGGGTGGGTGGTTACATTATTTAAATAATCATCAACCTCAAGATAGTCATGTACGCAATTAACTTTTGCGCCCCATACTGTGAGTTGTTTACTGGCTGTATTTGCATTTAACGAACACTCATCAATAATTAAAATATGTTTGTTTTTAATTAAATGACTCGGTAAATCTTGTTCTTTACTTAAGCGAGGCTGTATTTGTATTGTGAAAGAAAATGTACTTCCCTCACCTTGCATACTGTTTACGCTTACTTCACCGTGCATTAATTCACACAATTGTTTTACTATCGCAAGGCCAAGTCCTGTGCCCCCAAACTGGCGTGTAGTTGAGGTATCTGCTTGTGTAAATGAATCAAATAACGACGCTTGTTTTTTAGGGTCAATACCAATGCCAGTATCAATAATCGAACATTGTAGGAACGAGCCATCCGTTGTTTCATCCACTTTGGCGGTAATAACTACTTCGCCATCAATAGTAAATTTAACGGCGTTGCCAATTAAGTTATTCAGAATTTGGCGTAAGCGGTTCGGATCACTAATTATTTCGCTAACTGTAATTTGAGTGGCATCTAAAATAAGTTTTGTATTGTTTTGCTCTACTTTTAAAGCAAACGACTCAACCACTTCTCCTAATAACCGAGGTAGGTTAAATTGCACGTTTTCAATATCGAGCTTACCGGCTTCAATTTTAGAAAAGTCTAATATGTCGTTAATTATATTAAGTAAAGATTGAGCTGATGACTGAGCAAGTTCGATATGATGCTTTTGCTGTAGGTCTAGTTGCGTTTGCTTAATTATATTAAGCATGCCTAAAACACCATTCATTGGTGTGCGAATTTCGTGGCTCATACTCGCTAAAAATTCACTTTTAGCTTCAACAGCTTGTTCTGCAGTTTCTTTGGCGGCAACCAGCTTTTGTTCAGTTTCAATTCGTTGCTGGCTCGAGTGCAAGCTGCCTATTAACGCTGCAACGGCAATTAAAAAGCTTTCTTCGTTTTTAGACCAGTGGCGCTTGGATTGACATTGCTCGGCGCAAACAACGCCTATAGCACCACTTCCCGCAGGAATAATTACGCACAGCATTGATTTAATCTCGAGTGGCATTAAATACTGCTCTTTAATTGGTGCGAGTATTGGGTGTTCTAGTGCATCGGGTGCATTAAATACTGCTTGATGATCTATTGCATTAAAAAAGCTGGGGTTGTTTTTTCTTAGCCAAATAGAGTCAATTTTGTCACTAGACGAATGTTTGCTATGTATGGCAAAGGGGCTTAGTTGAGACTTGTCTTCATTAAAAAACCAAATACTGGCACGTTTAATATCGAATGCTTGGCAGATTGCTTCAGTGATAATATCTTTCGATTGGCTAAGTTGCCCATTTAATATTAATTTATTAACGGTAAGAGAAGCTAAAATTTCGTTATGTAATGCGGTTTTATTATTTTCTAATTCAATCTTTTTACGGGTATCAATATTCTGTAATGAGCCAAAAATACGTGTGCATCGTCCATTCTTTTGTTCTGCTTCACCATGTACGAGTACCCAAACAGATCCACCTTCTGCATCCATTACTTCTAATTCAACTTCGTAGCTTTCACCATATTTTATGGCTCGTTCAATTAAAGGTCTAATTGTTTCTCTGCTAGTGCCTTTTTTAAAATAATTTAAATCTTTAGGCCATTCTGGTTGGTTATTTAATGGGTATTTAAATAGTTTTTTGGTCATATCAGACCAATACACTTGTTTAGTTTCTAAGTTAAATGACCATGCGCCTATTTGAGCTAGATCACTCATTGCTTCAAGCATTTTTTCATTTTGTTGCTGACGATTAAGCATTTTCAAAAAGAATAAAAAGGCCCAAATTAATAATCCGCAAATAATTATAATTGATAACCGAAGTGGCCACACAGCTGAATTTGGTGGGCTCCAACCTATTTTAGGTGCTACGTAAAGTTGCCAATTGCCACCTTGAAAGCTTAACGTAAACTCAAGGGGATCTTGCTCTATTATGTTTTGATCACCGTAAAAAAATTCCCCTTTGCTGCCAAGTCCATGCCTGCCTTGTAAAGCGACGTTGTACTCTTTTCCTAGCTCATAAATACCTGAATTTTCATAGACTTTGTCAATATTGAGAACAACTGAGAGTAATCCCCAAAAGCGATTCTCTGGCGGTATGTAAACAGGAACTCGGGCTATAAGTGCGATGTCACCTTGGATTAATTTTAATGGGCCAGCCATTACAATGGTATTTGTATCGCGAGCTCTAATCGCATCAGCGCGTTGGCTTTTTTCTTCTAAAAAGTTTAAACCGAGTGCTTTTTCATTACCTTTTAAGGGGTAAGTCATGCGTATTACCATATCGGGAGCGCCACCAATATTGCGAAGCTCATTTGAGGTTTCAAATAGCGGTTGAGCAATTTGTTCAAATTGTGTTTGCTGTAAATTAGGCTGCGCCGCTACGGCAACACCTAAACCTCGAACCAGTTGGATATTAGAAACTAAAATAGATTCTAATTGAGCACGATATGTACTTACTTCAGAAAGAATTTGTAGGCGGTGAGCATCTTTTACACGATTATAGTTAATACGATCAAGAACAACACCAACTAGTACAGTTAGCGTAAGCGATAACCAAAAGGTCAGCTTAAAGTTATAAACATTCGTTTTTTTGTTATTACTAGACGGTGGCATTAGCTACATCGTGGCGTTAATTTAGGCAATTTAACTATAGCTAATTTATGACATAAATGAAAACGGCGCATTAACAAATGCGCCGTTTATTTTTTATAATTAGTAGTTTAGCGAGTTACGAATCGCTAACTTCACGTGCCCAATGATTTTGCTTTGCTACGTGTAGCTTGCGGTAACCATCAAGTAGTGCCGCATGCTTTTTAAAGCCTTCAAGCGATAAACCTGGAAAAGTTAAACCGTTAAACTGCTTTTTACCTTCGGCAATTTCTATAGCCAGCGCTACATTATTAGCACCAAACATTAAGCCTAATGCATCTTGGTAATCAGCGTATTCGCGCTCGTCATCGTATTTAATTTCAAGAATCGCTTTTAAACAGCGGAAGTGGCGCATTGCATCTTCGTTTACTTGGCCCGTATGAAGTATCCAATCAACCCAATCAATGGCTTCTTCGCTGCCTGCGGCTAAGCATAGGTGCGCTTTAAGCTCACCTATACGCAGTGTGTGCCATGGTGTGTCGGCATCAGTTGCTAAGCCAATAAATTCTGCGGCGCGGATAATATCGCTATGACCGGCTTCTTCTAGGCTGTCGTAAATTTCCATCCATTGCTCTGCATCGTACTGATCAAGCGATAGGAATGCTTCGCGAAATTTTGCGCCTTCGTTGTTGTTGCGCCAAATAAGCTCATCAACAGGGTAAATGTCTGACATGCCAGGTACTAAAATACGACATGCGTATACGTTTAGGTGCGTGTAATCCATGATGTATATATCGTGATCCATGCTGTGAATCAGGTCAGTACAGAAGTTATATTCTTGCTCTGTTGTGCCGCTAAAGTCCCAGTGTACAAATTCAAAGTCAGGTTTTGCACGGAAGAAATCATGCGAAATCAAACCGCTTGAATCAATAAAGTGCAGTTCAATGTTTTCTGGTGTTGCTACTTCATCGTTATCAAATGTTGCAGGTTGGAATACATCTAGTTGATCTAAACGACGACCTTGTAGTAACTCGGTAACGGTACGCTCAAGCGCTACTTCAAATGAAGGGTGAGCACCAAAAGAGGCAAATACAGAACCATCAGTTGGGTTAATAAGCGTTACGCTCATTACTGGGTAAATTCCCCCAAGTGATGCATCGGCAATACGTAAATGAAAGCCATGGCTGCGAAGCTCTTCACACGCTTCGTGAATTTTAGGATATTGCTTAACAACATCTTCAGGCACGATTGGTAAACAAATGCCTTCGGCGATGATGCGGTTTTTAATCGCGCGCTCAAATACTTCTGATAAACCTTGTACGCGAGCTTCAAACTTCGTGTTACCTGCGCTCATACCGTTAGATACAAAAATATTACCAATAACGTTTACCGGAATGTATACGTCTTGGTTATCGCGTTGGCGAGTGTAGGGCAGGGTACAAATGCCACGATCAATATTGCCAGAGTTAAAATCAAAGAGATGTGATGCGTTAAGTTCGCGCTCTGGGTCAAAGTAATCCCATAAGCTTTCATCCATAATACCTTGTGGTACTTCGTCGCCTTCAACTTTAAACCATTTTTCGGTTGGGTAATGAGTAAACTCGCCATTGGCAAATTCTTCACCTAGATAAAAGTCTGCAAAAAAGTAGTTACAGCTTAAACGCTCAAAGTATTCACCGAGTGCTGAGGCAATAGAGGCTTTGTCGGTTGCGCCTTTACCATTGGTAAACATAACACCGCAGTCACTGTCTTTTATATGAACCGAATAACAGTTAGCTACAGGGTTAAGCCAAAGCGCTTCTTCAACATTAATGTGTAGGGCTTCAAGCTTGTTTTGCATGGTAGAGATTGACGATTCTAGGTCGCGGTCTTTACCTTTGATAAATGTTTTTTCAGTCATATTGATCTCAACTAGTTCTGCACGATGTGTGGAGCTGACATTATCGTGGATTTTGATGTTTATTTCACCCTTTGCGAGCAAGAACATTATTATTTAATAAAACTGTGGTTATTATATGTCCTTAACGCTTGGTCAAAACGTGCAAAGGAAAGGTTGATGTTTAAAGTAATCAAACGCTTGTTATTATTAATTGTGATTTTAGGGCTGGCAAGTACCGCCGTTGTTTATGGTGTGCTTAGTTTAAGTTTACCTGCCCTTGATGGAAACGGACGTAGTAACGCGGTAGTAGAGCCCGTAAAAATTTCGCGCGATGCACTAGGGCAAGCAGTAATAAACGCCAATAGCCGAAACGACGTTGCCTATGGTTTAGGTTATGCGCATGGGCAAGACCGATTTTTTCAAATGGATTTACTAAGACGTAATGCCGCAGGCGAGCTAAGTGAATTATTTGGCGAAGCCGCGTTGGGGCTCGATAAAAAGATGCGTTTTCATCAATTGCGTAAACGCAGCCAAATTATTTTACAAACCTTACCTGAGACCGATAAGCAATTACTTAAAAGTTACGCTCAAGGTGTAAACGAAGGCTTAGCGCAAGTAGGGTATTCAAGCTTTGAATATTTACTAACCGGTGCAACACAAAAGCCATGGCAAAGCGAAGACAGCCTACTTGTGATATTTAGCATGTACCTTGATTTACAAAGCGCGACATTTGAGCGCGACCAAGCACTTATTCAAATTGAGCAAGCGTACACAAAGCAAATGGTTGATTTTTTAACGCAACCAAGTAAGTACCAAGCCGCACTTGATGGTAGTAAATTAGCAACTTATAACGGCGGCATACCTACTTTGCCCACTCAAACAGAGCATACAGTTAAAAGTATTGAAGCAAACCAAGAGCGCGGCAGTAATAACTGGGCAGTTACAGGAACGCTTACTAAAACAGGCGCTGGTATGGTGTCGGATGATATGCATTTATCGATGGCAGTGCCTGTAATTTGGTACAGAGCTCAGCTAAATTATACACAAAATGGAAAACCTGCTCAGGTAACCGGTGTATCGCTACCCGGAGCGCCGGCAATTGTTGTTGGCACTAACAATGATATTGCATGGGGGTTTACTAACGGCTATTTAGATACAGCCGATTGGATTGCATTAAACGATGATAGTAAAACATGGCAAGTAGATGAACCTATTGCATTACCCGATGGGGAGATCGAAAACTATTCATTAATACTCAGCGAATATGGCCCTGTAAAATACATTAACGAAAAACCTTATGCATTGAGCTGGGCTGCACATCAGCCTTACGCCGTTAATATGCAACTATTAAAGTTAGAGCAAGCCGAAACAGTAGATGATGCACTTGCTGTAGCAAGCGATGTAGGAATACCTGTGCAAAACCTAATGGTGGTAGACAGTCTTGGTAGCGCAGCGTGGAAAAATATGGGCGGTATACCGGCTCGCAAAACGCCTAGCGAACTTGGTGTAAATGCCGGTGACTACTCAGCGCTTTGGCAGCAAAATGAATTAGAACGTCCCTTTATTAAAAACCCACAAAACGGTCGATTATGGACTGGTAATTCTCGCGTGGTATCGGCTGAAGATAACGCCCGTTTTGGCAATGGTGGCTATGCACTCGGTGCACGTTCGAGCCAAATTCGCGATAGATTATTTGAAAAAAAAACATTTGCAGAGAGCGACTTTTACGCACTACAGCTCGATAATCAAGCTCGCTTTTTAATGCCTTGGCATGCTTTGCTATTAAAGCAATTAAAAACAGATCAAACCAAAAATCAGCAATATATAACAGCGCTCGAAAATTGGCAGCAATGTGCGTGTTCAACCTCCATAGGGTATACCTTAGTTAAGCGCTACCGCGATGAAGTGATTAATATTTTATTTAGTAATATTGAAAGCCAATTAAATAAACAACAAGGCACACTTAAATACGTAAAACGAGATTTAGAGCCCGCAGTGTGGCAGCTTATTAACAACAAACCCGACACGTGGATAAACCCACAATTTAAAAGCTGGGATGCACAATTACACGGTGCGTTTAGCCAAACTATCACTAAACTTACAGAACAATTTGGTAATAACCTTCAAAGCTGGCAGTGGGGCAAGGTAAATGAGTTAGTGATAGAGCATCCGTTTGCAAAGCAAATGCCGTTACTTGCTAAGTTATTAAATATGCCCACAGCAGCGGGCTTTGGTGATAGTTATATGCCCGCAGTACAAGGGCGTAGTTTTGGTGCATCACAGCGTTTTATTGCGCAACCAGGGCATTTAGAACATGCGATTTTAGCTATTCCCGGTGGGCAATCGGGGCATCCTCTTTCTGAATTTTATAGAGCGGGGTTTAGTGATTACGTAGAGGGTAAACATACACCTTTATTGCCGCAAACACTTATGCATCAAATAGTCATAAGTCCTATTAAATAACGTTTAAGTGATAAGTGAGTGAGCTTAAATAGTGATAAAAACGTTCTATATTAATTACTTCATACAACAGAGAACAAAAATGAAAAAAATACTACCCGCATTAATAACAGGTTTATTACTAAGTACAGCAGCGCAAGCAGATGAAGGTCCAGTAACAGCACAAAAACTAAGTGAGCATGTATACGTACTATTTGGGCAAGGCGGTAATATTGCAGCAAGTGTAGGCGATGATGGCATTTATATTATTGATGATCAGTTTGCCAAGTTATCAGACGACATTAAAAAAACGATTAGTGATTTAAAACCAGGCAGTGCAGAGTTTGTTATTAATACGCATCATCATGGCGATCATACCGGTGGCAACGAAAACTTTGCTAAAGCGGGTGCGCACGTTATAGCACACGACAATGTACACAAACGTTTAGAAGAGCAGCACGGCGAAGGGTCAGACTTTTTACCGCGCATTAGTTTTGGTCACGACTTAAAACTACATTTTAATAACGAACACGCCCATGTAGTGCATTACGAACATGCACATACCGATGGCGACTCGGTTATCTTTTTTAGTAACGACAACATAGTGCACATGGGCGACATTTACTTTAATTTTGGCAGCTTACCGTTTGTTGATGTAGATAGCGGCGGCAGCGTTGATGGTATTTTAGCAGCAGTAAACGATGTAGTTAATCAAATTGACGACAACACTAAAGTAATACCAGGACACGGTAAGGTAAGTGACCGTTCAGGACTGATAGCGTATGGTAAGCTAGTTCAAAACGCGAAAGACGTAATGCTAAAAGCAATGCAAAATAATGCAAGCTTAGAGCAAGTACTTAAAGCCGATCCATTGGCAGAACTTGGTCTTGAATACGCAGGCTGGTTACCAAAAGAGAAAGTAACCACACTTTTTTATCGCAGCTTAAAGTAGTACGTCTAAAGTAAAAAACATGATACAAAGCTGAGTGTATTCTTGATTTAATCGAGCGTACATTCGGCTTTTATTTTCTTATGCCTAAAGGAGTTGTGTATGTCGGCAGAAAAAACCCATCTTGAAATTTGTAATTTAACCAGAGAGCAATATCCGCAAATTAAAACCTTGATGGATCAAGCGTATCCCGACTTAGGTGGTGCGTGGCCAAGTCATACCATTTTTAGATTAATAGACCAATTTCCTGAAGGGCAAATAGGTATTGTAGATGACGGCGTGCTGGTGGGCTTAGCGCTGAGCGTACAAGTTGATTACACACGTTTTTCAAACCCGCATACATACGAAGATATTGCAGATGGTCACGACCGTGTATTTAGCGATACCGATGGCGATGCGCTATACGGCTTAGATGTTGCCATTAGCGAAACTCACAGAGGCATGCGCTTAGGTCGTCGCCTTTATGATGCCCGTAAAGAACTGTGCCGCCAATATAACCTACGCGCTATTTTAGCGGGTGGTCGTATTCCACGTTATTACAATCACAGTAGTGAAATGACGCCAATGGAATACATTGCAAAAGTAGATCAGAGAGAGCTGTACGATCCTATTTTAAGCTTTCAGCTATCTAACGATTTCCAGGTAAAGCGTTTACTTAAAAAGTACCTACCAGAGGATCAAGAGTCAGTTGGTTACGCCACTTTACTTGAGTGGAATAACATTATGTATGAACCAACCGACACGGTACTCGAGTCAACTAAATCAATTGTGCGCGTAGGTGCTGTGCAATGGCAAATGCGTTGTGTTGAATCGGTTGAAGAAATGCTAAAACAGGTTGAATACTTTGTAGATACCGTATCTGACTACAAAAGCGACTTTATACTATTCCCTGAATTTTTTAACGCGCCATTAATGGGCTTAGGAAATCAAAGCAATCAAACTGAAGCGATTCGTTATTTAGCGGAATATACCGAAACGTTTAAAAACGCGATGTCGCGTATGGCAATAGAATACAACGCCAATATTATTACCGGCTCTATGCCGCTTGCCGAAGACGATAAAATTTATAACGTAAGTTATTTATGCCACCGCAGCGGTAAAATAGACGAGCAACGTAAAATACATATTACCCCGCATGAGCAAAACGATTGGGTTATTCAAGGCGGCGACAAAATTGCTGTATTTGAAACCGATGCTGGGCGTGTAGGTATTCAAATTTGTTATGACGTAGAGTTTCCTGAGCTTTCACGCATATTAGCAAAACAAGGGTTAGATATTTTGTTCGTCCCATTTTGGACCGACACTAAAAATAGCTACTTACGTGTGCGCCATTGTGCACAAGCGCGTGCAATAGAAAACGAATGTTATGTGGTTATTGCAGGCTCGGTAGGTAACTTACCACAAGTAGAAAGCCTTGATGTGCAGTACTCACAATCGGCTGTATTAACGCCATCGGACTTTTCGTTCCCGCACGATGCAACACTTAACGAAGCCACACCTAATACAGAAATGCTGTTATTTAGTGACCTTGATATGGATAAGTTAAAAATTCTTCACAGCGAAGGCACAGTGCGTAACTTAAAAGATCGCCGCGAAGATTTATATGAAGTTATATTGAAAAAGAGAGATGTTTAATGGCGTGGATTTATTTGGTTATTGCCGGTTTACTTGAAATTGGCTGGCCGATAGGTTTAAAAATTTCGCAAAATTCAGATACTCGCTGGCAAGGCATAGCAATAGCGGTGGCATTTTTAGTCGCTAGTGGTTTTATGTTGTGGCTTGCTCAAAGGCAAATATCAATGGGCACCTCATACGCCGTGTGGACAGGTATTGGCGCTGCGGGTACGTTTTTAGTAGGTATATTGTTTTATAACGATGCAGCTACATTTGGTCGTATTGCGGGAGTACTGATGATTATTAGCGGTGTGATAACACTTAAAATAAGCTCTTAATTGGTAATTCGAATAAACGCTTAATTATGAATAGCGCAGGTATAAAAGCCTGCGCTTTTTTATGCTCTTAACTTGGCAACATGACCAAAAAAGCGGCAATGGCTATGAGTATTAAGCCTGCAGTATCTTGTTTTTTAAGTGGCTGTTTTAACCAAAGTACAGCAATTAGCATGGTAAAAAATACTTCAACCTGTCCAAGTGTTTTAACGTAAGCAACATGTTGTAAGCTCATGGCACTAAACCAGCCAATAGAGCCGATACAACTAAAAACACTAATTGCGGCTGTAGTGCCTTTGTATTGCCACAGTTTACTGAGTGTTTGCGGCTCTTTTAATAATAAATAGCTCAGTAGTATTAGTGTTTGTAAGCTAATTACAAACAGCAAAACCCAAGCGGCTGAGTGTGGAAATAATAATCCTGAGTTTAAGCTCGCTTCACGTACCCACAGTGATGTAAGTGCAAAGCAAGTACCACAAGAAAGTCCTAGTAATGCAGTTTTAGCATTAAAGTGTTTAACGCTTGTTATGCCGCTGAGTAGCAATACGGCAATAGCGCCAAAAAACACACCAAGCCAACCGAGTAAAGAAAGTGCCGAGCCAAAAAATAATACACCTAAAATAGCAGCCACTAACGCTTCGCTTTTGGCAAGACCAGCACCTACAGCGTAATTATTCATTTTAAATAACTTAACCATTAAACCAGTGGCAAGTATTTGCATAACACTTGCGCCTACAATAAATCCCCAAAAGGCATTATTAAACGTAGGCATGGCTGTATCTTGGTATTGATACAAACCATATAAATACACGGCAGCAATAGGACCTGCAATAATAAAGCGGGAGAGGGTTACGCCAGCAACACTCACATCGTTACTTAATTTACTTTGCAGGGCATTACGCCATGCTTGCATGAAGGCGGCTAAAAAAGTGAAAAATATCCAGGTCATGGTCGTCATCGTTAAAATGTAAGGCAGTAAAGTTAACAAGCTTTATGAAGTAAAGCGATTCATTAACCGTGATATTGAATATTCATCATCTGCGACATTATGTCGCACGGGTTTGGGGATAAATTTAGCTATAGTAAGCCTGATGTTATTGTTAGCCGCCAGCGTTTGTCATAAAACGTATCTGGCGGCTTTTTTATTGCGCTTATGCTAAATTATCCGAAACATCAAAAGGATAAATTATGACAACATTAGTTGTATGTGCATTACTTGCGGTATTAATGCCTTACTTTGCAAAAGTGCCGGTTGCTATAGCAATGGCAAAATTAGGTCGATACGACAATAAACACCCAAGGGCTCAACAAATAAAATTAACCGGCTTTGGTGCACGTGCGCTCGCTGCTCATCAAAACTGTTTTGAATCGCTTGCTGTTTTTGCTGTCGCTATTGCAGTTGTACTGGGCACTAACTCTGTAGGTGCAGTGACCGAAACGCTAGCGGTTACGCATATTGTGTCGCGTATTTTGTATTGCGTATTTTACTATATGAACCTAGATATAATTCGCTCATTAGTGTGGTTTATTGGTTTGGGTACAGCCATTGCCATGATTGTGGTGAGTTTGTAGGTTTATACTTTAAAACCACAAAGCAAGCAGCCTAAAAGGGCGCTTGCTTTGTAGTCTTGAACAACTCGTGGCGTTAATGCGATACTTTAATTCGCTCAATTAAATCGGTAGGTGCCACTTCACTATTAATCGCAAAATCTAGTTGCACAAGTACATCTTCAAAACCTGAATCTGATGCTTTATATTTCCATTTTGCTAGCGCCTCTTTCGCTGATTTATCAAAAACATCTTTAGGTTTAGATTGAATAACACTAATGTTTTTTGTTTTACCGTTTGCTGCAATATCGTATTTTAATACAACAGAGCCGCTGATCCCTTGTTGAGCTGCTTGTATTGGATAAGCAGGTTCAATGCGTATTGTTGGTGAAATATGTTCCTCTTGCGTTTTATTTACTTCTGGTTGCTTTGCAATTGCTAAGCCGCTTAGTATGCTTGCGGCTACAAGTAATAAGCCACCTTTAGCAAGCTTTGAACGCTCCCCGCTGTGTTTTATATTAATTAGTCGTTGTAACATGGTTTTTTTATCTCCGTAGTGTGAATAAGCCATAAGTCCTGTGGGCACATTTGCCGCGCAGTTTATTAAGGCTTTGCTATATAAAATATGTTGTTGAGTGGTTTTATCGGCTAATACCCGTTCATCACAAGTCAGCTCTTGTAGTCGGCGCATGCTTGCGTAACAAAACCAAGCTAGTGGGTTAAACCACAGTAAAATAGTAGGCAGTAATATAAGTGCGTTTGTTAAGTTGTCTTTGCGTTTAATGTGTACGTTTTCGTGCTCTAAAATAAGCGCTAATGTGGCTTTATCAAACTGGGTATTATAGTTACTCGGTAACACCAGCTTGCTGTTTAAAATACCGACCACCATTGGCGTGGCTACATGTTGGCTGGTATAAGTTTTAACATCAGCGGTAAGAGTGCCTTCAAATTGTGTTAACTCAGTTAACTGCAGGCTTTTAACAAAGCGGGTATGCGTAATAAAGCTAGCTATTAATAACCCTGCGGTAATAAGTACATACATGAGCGCCCAGCTAATACCCATTTCATGTGTAAAAGGCTGGTTAGGGGTGATTAAGTAATGGCTAATATTGCTATTTTGCAGTGGTTTAATCGCATTTGGTAAATTAGCAATAACCAATGCTGCAGGTAATAGCCATGCTAATTTATATACAAACCGCGAGCCAAGGGCTTTTAAACTAAATCGCTCGAGTAAAATAAATCCACAAAACAAGATACTTAATAGTAGTTGTTGCTCAATTAACCAATTAAACCCAGTTTGAATAACCATGTTAATCCCTTACTTTTGGTTTTTTTCCCAGTCATCTATAACTTTTTTAAGCTCGTTTATATCTTGCTGAGAAAGCTGCTCCGATTTAGCAAAGCCGCTTACAAGTGGCGCAATACGTCCACTAAAAAAGCGCTCAATAAAGTTTTGGCTTTCTTTTAAGGTGTAGTCGGCGCGCTCCATACACGGCATATAAATATACTGACGACCTTCTTTTTCAAATGTAAGTGCGCCTTTTTTTACTAGTCGACCTAGTAGGGTTTTAATGGTTTTTTCGTGCCATTGCTTATCGTCGCTTAAGCGCTCAATTATTTGGCTCGCGGTGGCGGGGTAGTTAATCCAAAGTGCGTCGAGCACGTCAAACTCTGCTTTTGATAACTCAATCATGCTATTGCCTACAAATGTAATCTTTAATTAAAGACTACACCTGTAATCTTTAATTGCAAGTTTATTTTTAACTTTTTGAGATGTAATTAAGTGACTTGGTATTAGATTTTTGAAATATCGTTTTTATTAATTTGTATATATTGGTTTTCAGGTAGGTTTAGTTTTGAAAGGGTGAGGTCACTAAATTGCACTCTAAATAAATCAATTACTTTATATCCGCAGTAATGCGCCATTTTACGTATTTGTCTGTTTAGCCCTTGTTTTAAAACAATACTAAACTGATTGCTGGCTATTTTATTTACTTCACAAGGCAGGGTTATGTGTTTATCAACGGGTACGCCTGCTGCCATTTTTTTACAAAAAGCATCGTCTAAAGGCTTATTTACGGTGACTAAATAATGTTTAGGCTGGTGGAAGTCAGGATGTATTAGTTGATTACAAAAATCCCCATCGTTGGTCAAAATAAGCAAACCGCGAGAGTCTTTATCTAATCGACCAATAGGGTAAACGCGGGTGAGTGTGGGCAAATGGTGAATAAGGCTGGCTGGGTCATCAATATTTAATTTGCAGTCAATACCTACTGGTTTGTGGTACGCAAAATAAACTAAATCGGCAGCACCTTTAATTTCTTTTTCATTCACTATTACAATGTCTTGCTCATCAACGTGATCTATATGATTCGCTGGGCGATTATTTACAGTCACAACACCTTCATCAATTAAACGCGATGCCTGTTTACGAGAACAAATACCTGCATGGGCAATATATTTAGCGAGTCGGATTTTTGTGCTCATAACGTGTGACGCCAGCGGCTAATAAAAATTTGATCGTGATTATAGCAAAGCTGCGTATCGATAATGTTAAATAACCAGAACTCAGGTTAAATATAAAAAGGTAGTCAAGATGGGTATTAAATTTTCACAGTTAAAAAAGCACGAGCCGCTACAAAAAGTCATTGTTCACTCGTTAGATATGGCGCTTTATCAAGTATCAGTAATGATTAATAACGTTGAATACTATGTAACAGAAGACAGCGGTGAGTTTTTAAGAGCGCTAAGCCCACTGCATGTTCAAAAGCGTTTTGACAAAATAGCGTATGCCGAAATGGTACTGCGCCAAACAAGCGCTTACGACGAAATGTGCGGTCAGCCAGAAAAAACCGGTAGCAATATGCTTGAAGTACCTTACGGTAAAAATAATCTTTATTGATTGAGCTAATTTGCTAGTATCTGCTTTTTAAGGGCGATAAATGTATCAATTAAAAGTAGATAATATCGATGCGTTAAACTCAGCGCTTCGCGCACAAATGGTTGAATTTAACGCCCAGCATTTTGATGCGCAAAGAGTGCCATTAGGCTATAAATTTACTGATGAGCAAGGCGAGCTTGTTGCCGGTATTAGTGGGTGTGTGTTTGGAAATTGGCTGATGATTAGTTGGCTTTGGTGTAGCGATAGTGCACGAGGTAAAGGGCTTGCAGATAAACTGCTAACGGCACTTGAGCAAGCTGCTATTGAGCTAGGAGCAACAACTGCTCAGCTTGATACACTTGATTTTCAAGCAAAACCTTTTTACGAAAAGCGCGGTTATAGTGTTAAGTATCAACTTAATAATTACCCACGCTCAGGTACGCGTTACTTTATGGAAAAGCCACTTTAATTTTTGCTGGCTATTTTTCTTTTAGTGGCTCGCCTTCAAAGGTAATACCTAAAAAAGGTGTTGCCTCTGGTGCTAACATAAACGTGCGAATATTTAGGTGATCATCGCCTTTTGGGTTTTGCAGCACGTCTTCTCGGTAAAACTTACCAAAGCAATCTAAGGTATTTTGTTTACTTAAATCGTTTAATTTAGCAAACGCAAAAATTTTACATGAGCCGTTGTTCTCACTCGCAGCGCTAAGTAATCCATGGTTATTAAAGCCACATGCAGTAAAGTCGTAATTTGCTTCAATCACAGCCATTGTATCGGTAAATTGAATGCTTTTTGGGTTTTCAGCAAGTGCTTTTAAATAGTTATTTAGTGTCATGTGTTACCTTTGGATTTTTAATTATTTAGCGCTCAACTCTAGCTCATCTGTTTGCTGATTTATATTGAATTTAAATCGCGATAAAAAGTTCATCCCTAGCAAACCTTGTCCGCGTGTGTTTTCAATGCTCAACACTTCAAAACCATAAATAATTTGCGAGCCCACTTTAAACGATTCAATTTGATAACGTTTTACAACAATTTGACCGTTAGCTGTGTTTACCGTTACATCGCCTAAATATAAAGGTTGTGGCGAAATTTGCTCAATTATACTTGTAGGTAGTGAGGTTACGCTTGCGCCTGTATCAATCATTAGTTCGGTCGATAGATTGTTATTTATTTCGGTGTTTATTAAGTAATGCGCGCCGTAAGGCGTTAAAGCAACAAAGTCGTCTAGCGATTGTGCTTTATTGATCATCGCTTGCAGTGTTTGCACTTGGCTTTTCAGATTGTGCTGGTTTGGCATTCGATCAAGGGTTGCTTGTGCGCTAATTAAATCGCCTTGCTGATAGTGGGCGTACGCAAGCGGATATAAAAACTGCGCGTTATCGCTTTTATAATCAAGCCAAATTTGTGTTTGCTCAATAATAGCTTGCCAATTTTGTTGCTCAGTTAATGTGTGTAATTCGTTTTGAGTGAGCGTATTTAAACGTGTATTTTCGTTACTTTGCTGATCAGCAGGTTGTAATGAATTAAGCTCAAATAAAGCAATAATGGCGTTTTGTGTTTGCTCGCTATTTATTAAATACTCAACCTGTAAGTTAAGTAATTCTACGTTATAAGGGCTGTTATTTAATAGCGCATTGAGAAATGACTCGCTGAGTAATAAATTGCTATTTAGCCATGTTTTAAGCTGTATCAGCCACGATGAATAAAGTTTTTTTGCACTTTCTGGGTAGCTATTTTTGAGTTGTTGATAGCTACTAAGTGCGGCTTCAAATTGGTGTTGTTTAAATTGCTGCTTTGCCGTATTTAGTAACGTATTTTGTTGTTTAGGCGATATGCTTTGCTGGGCACTTTGCGTTTTTTGTGGTGTAGTTAACGCAGGCTGCGGCCATAATAAATAAGCGTTAAGGCTAAGCGAGCCAATTAATAGCAAGGTGATTAGCTTGGTATAGTGGCTCATTGTGACCTCTTATTTTTAAACGAGTAGGTTATTTAATAAAGTGCGTTAAAGCATGGATGTTGACTATTTCAATATCAGCCAGCCCTTTATAAGCATAATTGGCGCCTTGATCGTTTAACCATACCGATTGGCAACCGGCATTATTTGCGCCTTGTACGTCGGTATCTAGGCTATCGCCAATGTGTAAAATTTCACTTTTAGCAACGTTTAAATGTGTGGCTGCTTTATCAAATAAGGTGCTGTGAGGTTTTGCTTTACCGTGCATACCTGCTTGCAGTACGAGTTCAAATTTATCGTGTAAGTTAAAGCGTTCAATTTCAACGTTACCGTTAGTAATCGCAACAAGCGTAAAGTGTTTGGCTAGGTTATCTAGTAAGTTTAGTACGTCATCGCTTACGACTATGTTGCTGCGCGTATCGGCAAAGGCGTTATAGGCGGCATTTGCATGGCGCTCTACATCATCTGCGGTAAACCCAAGTTTAGAAAGCGCTAAACGTAGGGTGTGTTTGCGCCATTTAGTTACATCATCTGCGAGATCTGGGTTTTGTATTACGGCAAGTTCGCGACATAGTTGCCAGTACTTTGGACCTTGCTCTTGATAGCCCGGTAGCGCGTTTAAATAATTTTGTTGGGCTTTAACGGCTGCTTTTATAATAGGGTGATTGCTGTATAGCGTGTCGTCTAAATCAAAGCTCATGACAGAAAATGGCTTAATAGCACGATTAAATCGGATCATATTTATTTTCCTAATCAGTTCGTTTTTTTGCGCGAGGGTGAGTGTTGTCGTACACCTTGGCTAAATGTTGAAAATCTAAATGTGTATATACTTGTGTAGCCGACAAACTGCTGTGCCCTAGTAATTCTTGCACTGCGCGTAAATCACCAGATGATTCTAAAATATGTGACGCAAACGAGTGGCGCAGCTTATGCGGGTGAACCTGCGAGCTAATGCCTTGTTTTATTCCCCACTCTTGCATGCGTAGGCGCACTTGGCGAATAGAAATACGGTTTTTTTGGCTACTTAAAAATACTGCTATTTCATCGGGCTTTGCAAACTGAGGGCGTATTGTGAGCCATTTTTTTAATGCATCTAACGCTTTTTTGCCCACCGGAATTAATCGCTCTTTATTGCCTTTACCACGCACTAAAATTTCGCCATTGGCAGCACTAATATCTTGTATGTTAGCGCCAACTAACTCGCTTATACGCAGTCCTGATGAATACATAAGCTCCATCATTGCTTTATCTCTAATTGCGAGAGGTTCGTCGTCGGGTATTTCGAGCAAGCGTGCCATTTGATCTACGTCGAGATTTTTAGGTAGAGGCTTTGCAAACTTAGGGCCTTTTATACCTATAGCCGGATTATGGTAATGCGATTGCTCGGCAATGTTTTTTGCTTTTAAAAACTTATACAAACTACGAATGCAGCTGAGCTTTAAACTAATAGTACGCCCACTTAATTGTTTTGAGCGTAGTGCCATGCTGTAGCGGCGAATATGCTCGCCTTGCACGCCAAACCAGTCGTCACATAATTTGCTAAAATAAAGTGCTGCAAAGCCAAGCTGGCTTACATATTGGTTTACGGTGTGCGCTGAATATTGTTTTTCAAACTTTAAATAGTCACTAAATAGCGTTATAGGTGTACGCCAATTGTCGCTTAACTGGGTAATATTAGGCGCATCGTCACTCATGCTAGTTTTTGCAACCGCAGGTGTAATGCGTTTATAAAGTCGAGTACAAACAGATTATCTTGAGCGGGCTCAAAATGGTTTACGTTACTGCTACCAAACGCCAAAATAGCGATAGGGTGCTTGGTGTCGCCAATTAAATAAATAGCGACGGATTGTGTATCTTCACTAAATAATAATTCGCGCTCTTGCTGATTAATACGCCCTAAATAATGCCCAGAATGGGTAAGGCGATGCGCAATAAGCTCGTCGTACTCGGGATTATATTTTACTAATTTGCAGTCGTTAACATCTTCACTTGAGCAAATTATATTGCGTAGATTATTTGCAAGAGTATCAAAATCGTCATGATTCCAAAGCTGGCGATGGCACTGGCTAAACAAACGATATACAAGCTCGTTTTGCGTTGCATGCTTGCTCATGGCGTCTATTTGGCTTTTTAAAAGCGTGTTGTGCTCGCGTAATTGGCGTTGCTGAATATGTACCAGCGACGTTGCACCTTGAGCTTGCTGTTGCAGCTCAAGTTGTGCGAGTAGCTCCGGGTGCTGAACCAAAAAATCAGGATGTTGATGTAAGTAATCAATAACCTGTTCTTTACTTAGCTCGCTCATAGCGCTACTTGCCCGTCGAACACATGCTCTGCGGGGCCAGTCATGCGTACTGGGTGACCTTCGCCACTCCAACGTACTTGTAAGCTACCGCCTGGTAAATCTACTTGAACAGTTGTTGATAACTTATTTTGCATATGACCAATCACCATTGCTGCACACGCACCTGTGCCACAGGCTAGGGTTTCGTTAACGCCGCGCTCCCACACTCTTAATTTAATGTGTTCATGCGATACAACTTGCATAAAGCCAATGTTCGCTTTTTGCGGAAAACGTTCGTGGTTTTCAAGTAATGGACCCAATATATCAACTTGCGCGGTGGTTACGTCGTCAACTTCTAGCACGCAATGCGGGTTACCCATAGATACCGCGCCACTAAATACAGTGTGTTCTTCGGTTCTAATAATATAAGTAAGCTCACGCTTGCTCGCTTTTAAAGGGATTTTACTTGGCTCAAAATTTGGATGACCCATGTTAACCGTTACTTGACCGTCTTTTTCGATGTAGAGCGTTAAGTTGCCCGACTTGGTCGACACAGTAATTTTATGCTTGTTAGTAAGGCCCTTCATACGTACAAAGCGGGCAAAACAGCGTGCGCCGTTACCGCATTGTTCTACTTCGGTACCGTCGGCATTAAATATTCGATAATGAAAGTCGAGATCGGGAGAGTACGGCGCTTCAACCATCAGCAATTGGTCAAAGCCAATGCCAAAATGGCGATCTGCCAGTTTTTTGATTTGATCTCGCGACAAAAAAACATTTTGTGTAATGTTATCAATCACAACAAAGTCGTTGCCTAAGCCGTGCATTTTGGAAAAATTAACTAACATAGCGCTCTAATTCGGTTTTGCTCTGTGCTAATCATGCCACAGAGCAGCTAGTAGACAAAAACGTTTATGGTAAAACTTTCTCACCCTGATAAAGGCTTTCAATAGTTTCGCGTTCACGAATAAGATGATGCTGCTGACCATCTACCATTATTTCTGCAACACGCGGGCGCGAGTTGTAGTTTGAACTCATGGTAAAGCCATACGCACCAGCACTTCGCTGTGCGAGTAAGTCGCCTTGTTTAAGCGCTAGTTCACGATCTTTTCCTAAAAAGTCGCCGGTTTCGCACACCGGACCCACAATATCAAAGTTGTGAGTAGGTGTTTCGTCGTCGCGAACTGATACCGGAATGATTTTTTGCCACGCTTGATAAAGCGCAGGGCGAAGCATGTCGTTCATACCGGCATCTACAATGGCAAAAAATTTGTCTTGGTTTTGTTTAATAAATTCAACTTGAGTAACTAAAATACCTGCATTAGCTGCAATAGCGCGCCCTGGTTCAAAAATAAGTTCAAGGTGTTTGTAGTTAGCTAAGCGTTCGGTAACTTGCGCTGCATATTCACTTGGGTGCGGTGGTTGCTCGTTGTTATATGGCACGCCTAAACCGCCACCAATATCTAAGTGAGTTAGCTCAATACCGTTGGTTTTTAGCTCATCAATAAGCGCCATGAGTTTATCAAGGGCTTCTAAAAATGGTCTTACTTCAGTTAATTGAGAGCCAATATGGCAATCAACACCAATAATTTTTAAACCAGGTAAAGCCGCTGCTTGTTGATAAACACTTACTGCAGTTTGTATATCAATACCAAATTTATTTTCTTTTAAACCAGTAGAAATGTACGGATGTGTTTTTGCATCTATGTCGGGGTTTACGCGAATAGAAATAGGCGCTTCTAGGTTAAGCTCGCAAGCCACTTCAGAAATACGCTCAAGCTCAGAGGCTGATTCAACGTTAAAACATTTAATGCCCAGTTTTAATGCGTAAGCTATTTCGTCAGACGTTTTCGCCACGCCCGAAAAAACCACTTTAGAAGCATCGCCTCCCGCTTTAATTACACGTGCAAGTTCGCCTTTGGATACAATATCGAAACCCGATCCTAGGCGCGCTAATATATTAAGTACGGCTATATTTGAGTTTGCTTTAACGGCGTAACATACCAAGCTTTTATGATTTTTAGTGGCGTTAGCAAACGCTAAATAATGGCGCTCAAATGTAGCACGCGAGTACACATAACACGGCGTGCCGTATTGCTGCGCTATGCTTGCCACACTTACATCTTCGGCAAATAATTGGTTGTTTTTGTAGTTAAAATAATCCATTTATTGCCCCTGACTTTGCTGTGTTTTGGCTTGCTCAGCGGTAGTGACTGGCTGAGCTGTATTTTGAGGTTGGTTTTGTTCTGTTTGTTGCTCTGGTAAATATAACGGACCGCTTTGTCCGCAGCCAGCTAAGGCGCTTAACAGTACAGTGCTTATTAATAGTTTTTTTAATTGTAAGGTATGTGTCGCTTTCATTAGATTAATACGGTTGCTGGCTTTATAATCGCAGAGTAACAGAATATCTAAAAAATGCAGCTATTCGCGGATGATTTTATTCCTGTTACACTAGCTGCACATTTTTAAAGCTAATTCAAAGCTAAAACGTACCCAATATTAGGCGGCTCGCCTGCAAAGGAAATAACAATGACTGAACACGAATATCACCGATTAGCCGAAGCTCTTATGTTCACTATTGAAGAGCAGGTTGATGATTGCGAAGCTGATTTAGATTACGAATCGGCACAAGGTATTTTAGAAATTATTTTTCCTGATAAAAGTAAAATAGTGATTAATAAGCAAGCACCTCTTCATCAAGTATGGGTTGCGACTAAGTTTAACGGACATCATTTTGAAATGCGTGATGGGTTATGGATTGATAACCGCTCTGGCGCTGAATTTTGGGCGTTTATAAATGAAGCCTCAACTCGCCAAGCAGGCCAAGAAGTTAAGTGGCAATCATCACTATGAGTTTAGAATTTGTAGAATATGCAGCCCAAAGTGAGCACAAAGCAACGGTTATTTGGTTACATGGTTTAGGTGACTCTGGGGATGGTTTTGCGCCAGTAGCTCCGCAGCTTAATTTACCAAGTGAGCTTGGTATACGGTTTGTTTTTCCGCATGCGCCAGTACAACCGGTCACCATAAATGGTGGTATGGAAATGCGCTCTTGGTACGATATTAAATCTATAGAATTAGATAAGCGTGCCGATGAACAAGGCGTAAGGGATTCGGCTGCAAAGGTAGAAGAGTTAATTAATAAAGAAATTGCTAATGGCATACCTGCTAATAAAATTATTTTAGCTGGTTTTTCTCAAGGTGGTGTTGTGTCTCTGCATTTAGCACCGCGCTTTGAGCAAAAGCTTGGGGGTGTTATGGCGCTTTCTACTTATATGTGTGTGCCGCAAAAATTTACTGATGAAGCAAAGCATACTGATTTAAACGTATTTATGGCTCATGGTAGCCAAGATAACGTTGTACCGCATAGTGCGGGAAGAAGTGCGTTTGAAGTATTAACAGCACATAACATGGATGTAAGCTGGCAAGAATATCCAATGGCCCACCAAGTTTGCGCAGAAGAATTGCAAGCTATTCGCCAATGGTTAATTGCTCGTTTAAGCTAATTTTGGAACCGCTGAGGTCAATATGAGTCAAAAAATAGTTATTAAAGCAAATGTTAAACGCGAACTACAAGAGAGTGTACCAACGGTAAGCTACGAGTGGAATTGGCGTCGTATTGTGAGTATTGCTATGTTGGTATTAATGACCTCTGCAGCAGTTGTGTATGGCTTAACAACGTCAGCCAGTGCAGAGCAAGGTGAGCATCCAAATGAGCAGGAGCAATTTTTAAGCTTTAGTAGTAACGCTCAAAACCAGACAAGCGTTGAAGTAACGGATGTTGAGCCTCAATCATCAGTAAACAACACTCCTAACGAGCCCGCAGAGATAACGCAACCGAGCATTGAACCGTTATTATTTGAGCAGAATGAGGTTGAGCAAAGCATATCAATTAATGCACCTGATAAAGCGGATCTTGTAAATACTGATACAGTTTTATTAGCTAACAACGATATTGTGATTGATCAAAGTGAGAGTATTAATACAGAGTTAAACTCAAACCTTGATAATGATGTGCAAGAAGAAACCGCAGAAGCTCAAAACGTAGCTGAGCCAGCCAGTCAAAGCGACTTACTTTTAGATTTAGAAAGTGATGATGGTGCATTGAGTGGCACTGAAGGTTTTTCACCTACAGCACAAGTGGCAAGTGTGGCATTGGGGGCGCAAATAGATACAGGTAAAATTAGCCGTGCAGTACTTACTCGCAAAGTAAGTAAGCGTGAACCTACTAATGTGTTTGCTGCTGATATTAGATTAAGTCAGTTTGATGAAGGGCTTTCGTTTTTTAGTGAGATTAAAAACCTTCAAGGCCAGCAAGTTAAGCATGTTTGGTCGTTTGAAGGTGAAACTATGGCTGAAATTACACTTAATGTTACTTCGCCTCGCTACAGAACGTACTCAACAAAAAATATCATGGACACACAGACAGGCCATTGGCGTGTTGATGTAGTTGATGAGCAAGGCAATTTAATTGCCCAAAAAGAATTTAGAATTTTAGCTGACTAAAACTAGCTAAACGCAGTAATTAATTGGATACCCCTATGACAGAAAAAACAAAATTAGTACGCATCGCAACGCGCAAAAGCGCCTTAGCACTTTGGCAGGCCGAATTTGTAAAAGCAGAGCTTGAGCGTTTTCATGCAGATGTGCGCGTAGAATTAGTCCCAATGTCGACGCAAGGGGATATAATTTTAGATACGCCATTGGCTAAAATTGGCGGTAAAGGCTTATTTGTTAAAGAGCTAGAGCAAGCCATGTTAGATGGCCGAGCTGATATTGCCGTGCATTCTATGAAGGACGTGCCAGTAGAGTTCCCAGAAGGATTAGAGCTGTATACTATTTGTGAGCGTGAAGATCCGCGTGATGCGTTTGTATCAAACAATTTTGCAAATTTAAACGAGCTACCACAGGGCGCCATTGTGGGTACTTCTAGCTTACGCCGCCAGTGCCAAATTAAAGCACTTCGCCCTGATTTAGATATTCGTGATTTGCGCGGTAATGTAAATACGCGTTTAGGTAAATTAGATGACGGCCAATATGATGCTATTATTTTAGCGGCTGCAGGGCTTATTCGTTTAGAAATGGAGTCGCGTATTGCTGACTACATTGAGCCAGAAGTGTCATTACCGGCAAATGGTCAAGGCGCTGTAGGTATCGAATGTCGTATTGATGATGAAGTAACAAAGGCATTACTTGCACCACTTGAGCATACACAAACACGTATTCGCGTAAACGCAGAGCGTTCGATGAACCGCTATTTAGAAGGTGGTTGCCAAGTTCCTATTGGTGCTTATGCATTAGTTGATGGCGAGCAGGTACATTTGCGTGGTTTAGTGGGTGCTGTTGATGGCAGCGAAATTTTACGTGACGAAGTAACAGGTCATGTAAATGACGCAGAAGAACTAGGTATTGAGCTTGCTAAAAAATTACTAGCTCAAGGCGCAGACAAAATATTAGCTGAAGTTTATAGAGACGCATAAATGACACATATTCTGATAACTCGGCCCGAAGGAAAAGGCGCAGCCCTTGCACAGCAACTTGAGCAAGCGGGTTATCAGGCGTCTTTATTTCCGGTATTAAAAATAACGCATTTAACACCCTCCAGCACTGAACTTAGTCCGCTGTTAAATGCAGATAAAATAATATTTATATCGCAAGATGCAGTCAGTGCACTTTCGCAATTAAAACCCGATATAAATACCAAAGCGCAGTTTTATGCGGTTGGACAACAAACAGCCAACATTATATATGAGCAATTTGGTGTGCGCGCAGCAGTACCAAAGCAGTATGATTCAGAAGGGTTACTTGCGCTCAAATCACTCGCCGAGGTTGATGGCAGTAATATAGTGTTAGTTAAGGGGCAAGGTGGCCGCCCTGAGTTAGCTAAAACGCTAAAAGAGCGTGGTGCTTTTTTAAATAATTGTGTTGTGTACAAACGTGAACCCACAGAGAGTATCACCCCTAACTGGACAGACCACTGGAAAGGCCAGAATGTACACGGTATAGTCATAACAAGTAATGCAGCAGTTGATGCTATATTTAAAAGCCTTACTGCACACCAACTACAATGGTTACAACAGTGCCGATTTTATGTTGCAAGCGAGCGGATAGCCGCTTATTTAAAGTTGCAACAGGTAAGTTCGGCTAATATACACATTGCAGCAGGGGCTAGCGATAATGCTATGTTTACCTGCATAAATCAGCAAGGTAGCAACATGAGCGAACAGTCAAAGCCAGTTACGGCAGAAAAAGCCACATCAACAATAGCTAACACGGCCTCAGCTAAATCAGCTAAGCAAGAGCCAGCAGCTACAAAAAATACGACAGAAAAAAACAAACAAAAGGTAAGTAAGGTTGCAGCACTTGCGCTTCTTATTTCGTTAATTGTGGCCTCTGGTGTTGGATACGAGTTTTATCAAAAATTAAATGCTGGTAAGGCGCAAAACCTAGCCGTTAATGAGTTAAGCGAGCAAAATAAGTTACTCGTTCAAGAGCTGCAAGCACTTAAATCGGCGCAATCTAATTTGCAGCAAGCGCTGTTTAATAGTGAGAAAAAAGTAGCCGCAACCCTAAGTGAAAGTGCAGCTCAAAATCAGCAAGAGCTAAAAGCAGCCCTGCAAAAAGCGCAGCAACAAGGCTCGTCTTTAAACCCACAAGAAGTAACCAGCTTACAGCGTATGGCTGAATTTAAACTATGGGCTGAAAAAGATTACCAAGGCACTAGTGCTGTTTTAAAGCGCTTAGATGCATTACTTAGCGAACACCCAGGAACAGTTGAAGTTCGCCAAGCTATTATGCAAGACATACAAACACTTGATAGCCTTAAACCTATAGCAACAGAGGCTATTTATTTACAGCTAAACAGTGCACTTAATAGCGTTGATAATTTAGTTTTTAATGCGGTTAACTTGCCAGAAGAAGCGGCTGCAATAGATGAAAATGCTTTAAGTGATGACGTGAGTGATTGGCAGCAAAACCTGAGTAATAGCTGGAATAAAATTGTGGATAGCTTTATTACTATTCGCCAGCACGAGGGTGTTTCCATTGAGCCATTACTTACAGATCAAGAGCGCCATTTAATTAATCAACGTATAAAGCTTAATATAACTCAGGCACAAGATGCACTTATGAGTAAGCAGGCGAGTATTTTCTTTAGCGCCTTAAGTGAAGCAAAGCGTTTAGTTGGTGAGTACTTTAAGCAAGACGATGATGCAACCAAAACGGTACTTAAAGCGTTGTCTAAACTCGAAAAAGAGCAGCTTAATTTTAATCCAAAAATAACCTTAAATAGTACACAAAAGGTTAAGGAGTGGGCGCAATGATAGGGCTAATTATTTTAATTGTAGCTATTGTTGTTGTACTAGCGGTTACTCCATTTGTGCTAGATGAAAAAGGTTATGTACTTATTTCATTTAACAATACGACGATAGAAGGCACGATAGTATCGTTTTGTATAATGGCAGTCATTACCGCTGTTGTTTTATATTTAACATACAAGCTAATCCGCTACTTATTATCGATTTATCATAATACTAAACATGGCTTTTTTGCACGTAGCCAAGAGCGCAAACAAGCAGCTATTGAGCAGGCTCTGTGGAGTGCTATTAATGATGATTACGAGCACGTAGAACAGGCTTTATCGGGTAATAGCGTACCAGATAAGTTTGAAGATATTCGCTTAGCATTACTTGCAAAAGCAGCGCTTGCTAATAATCAAACAGATAAAGCACTTGAGCGTTTATTTGAAATAAGCACAGAGCATCAATTAAAAGTAGCAAAGCTATGGTTGGCAAGTGGCGACAGTAGCGCGATTGAGTCACAAATGCGTATTAGTGCAGAAGCTAAAAAAGTCACCGCACTTGAGTTAAAACTTTATGCAGAAGTATTAGTACAGCAACAACACTTTAGTGCGCTGGAAGACTTTTTGCCGCGTTTACTGCGCAAAAAAGCACTTACTGATGCACAGTGGACGCAGTTATTTAGTGCCTACTTTAATGCGTTAGATGCAGACAAACTGAGCGAAAAATATAAACAGCTACCTAAAAAGCTGCAAGCTCATGCCCACACCGCATATTTAATGCAAATGGCGCAAGCAGGTCAATTGGCTGTTATTGAAAGTGACTTAATTAAAATGGTTAAGCACAATGAGCAACACTTAGAGCTTGCCAATATATTAAGTAAATCAACAGCAGCCGATGCGCCTAAGTTGCAAATAAACATACAAGAACGCCTTAAAAAGGATGATTCAAATAATTCACTATTACTTGCGCTGGCTTGCCTTGCTAATGCTAAAGGTGATTATGACTTAGCAGCTAGAATTTTTGATAAAGCACTGAATAGTGACAATAAAAAACAGTTCTCTGAACAAGCTGTTTTGAGTTATAAAAATAGTGCACAAGCAGAAAAGGCGCTCGTTTTATATCAATAAATGACTACACTATAACTACTTAGCATTTTTTGTAGTTCAGGAGCACAAGCATTGAGAAAGTTTTTAATATTAACCCTTAGCTTGGCTTGTGCTTACTTCTTTACTGGGTATTTTAGCAATTCACTTCTTTCTGTAGATGGCTATGCGGTCGCCTCTTGGCCGCCCTCAGGAATTGCTTTAGCGAGCTTTTTAATTTGGGGACGTAAGTCATTTATTGGCCTTATTCTTGGTGCTTTCTGTACTAACTTAATTCACCTTGATAACACCGTAGATATTCTTCATTTTAATGTGCTTTTACAAGCTATTTGCGTCACTTTAGCCTCTGTTTTACAGGCTTGGATTGGTCGTCAAATTATAGTAAATGTTATAAAGGCTCCGCTAGATTTATCTTCTTTAAAACACAGTGTTCAAAGCTTAATAGTAGCGGGGCCAATATGTTGTGTTATTGCTGCAGGTGTGGGAACTAGCTTATTAGCATTGAATAATGTGATTCCGACCAATGCTATTTTTGATAACTTTATAGCATGGTGGATTGGCGACAGTATTGGTGTACTTATATTTACTCCACTCATGCTCGCAGCCTTTAATTACACGCAAGTACGCCACCGTATGTTGGTAATTTTACCTTCACTATTAATTTACATACTGATTAGCGTTAGTTTTTATGGCGCTGCTAGTGTTAAAAAAGAAAAAGATATTCAAAAGCAAGAAGCCAAAATACTTGTTGTGCAAAATGCTATAAGCCAAAAGCTTGATGGTATTACTGCTCATTTAGGCTTATTAGCTACATTTTTTGCTAGTAGTAGTGACGTGGATTTCAAAGAGTTTAAACAATTTACTTCAAAGCAGTTGGGCTACAGCCAAGAAATTCTAGCATTTGAATGGATACCTTATATACCAGCAAATAAACTCGCAGATTTTGAAACACATGAAAATCCAGCCTCCGGCCAACCTCTATATATAAAAGAAAAGTCACTAGATGGAGCTTGGCAACCTGCAGGTACTCGTAGTAATTACTTTCCAGTAAAGTACGTATATCCCTTAAAAGGTAATGAAGATGTTTTAGGGTTTGATTTAGCTTCTAGTAAAGTAAGAGGTGCAGCGCTTAGCAAAGCGAAAGAGCTTAATGAACTTGCACTAAGTGAGCCAATTAACTTGGTCCAAAATACAGCCGAACACGGTGTACTTTTTTTATATCCTGTTTTTGGAGAGTCCTCTACCGAAGATGATTTTCAAGGCTTTGTGGCAGCGATTATCAGCCTGAAACGCTTATCGCAAACACTATTATTTGATCACAACAACTCAATTTCAGCCAGTTTTTTTGATACAACGATACCAGGGAAAAAGCAGGCAATTTATATTGCCGATACCGATAACTCGCAGGCGCTATTTAAAGAATATCAATTGTTGATTGGCAAGCGCATGTGGCAGGTCGAGTTATATGAACCAATAGTTAGAACGTCTTGGTTAATGTATTGGCTTGCACAAATAGTAGGTATGTTGTTTGTGTGGTTACTGATTACATTTTTGATTTCAGTTACAGGTACAAACATACAAATTCGCGAACAAGTGGCCAAGCAAACACATACACTACGCAAAGAAAAACAAAAAGCAGATGAAGCGAGTCATATTAAAGGACAGTTTTTAGCAAACATGAGTCACGAAGTCCGCACCCCTATTAACGGTATAAAAGGGCTGCATTATTTAGCGCTGCAGCAGAATGATTGGCAACAGGCAAGAAGTTACATTGAACAAGCAGATGGAGCACTGGGTGTTTTACTGCGGGTATTAAACGATGTGCTCGACTTTTCAAAAATGGAAGCAGGCAAGCTAGACTTAATGCAAGAGCCTATTAATGTAGCGAGTTTAGCGGATGAAATGCTTAATTTACTTCAGTTTGAAGCTGACATTAAATCAATAAAGTTAAGTCTCGATTTTGATAAAACATCAACTTTGGTCATTAATACCGATCCAATCCGCTTAAAACAAGTGCTGCTGAATCTGCTCAATAATGCGGTTAAATTTACAGGGGAAGGTGAGATCACTCTGAAAATTTGGCAGTCGAAAAAAATGACTTACTTTAGTATTAACGATACGGGTATTGGTATTAGTAGTGAAGCACAAAAACAATTGTTTAAACCGTTTGCGCAAGCCGATAGCTCAACCTCACGTCAATATGGTGGTACAGGCTTAGGGTTAAGTATTTGCAGAAAGCTGGTTGAGTTAATGGGTGGTGCAATTGATTTAGTCAGTTATGAAGGCAAAGGTTCTACATTTACATTTAGTTTGCCGCTTATATCGCCTTTACCAAAGGCAGAGCAAATTCAGCAGCAATACGACGAAATAGATGTAAGTACCTTATCATTCGCAAACTATAAGTTGCTTCTAGTAGAAGATAACCCACTTAACCAGCATGTTGCCAGTGCCATTTTAAAAACAAAAGAGTGTATTGCCGATATTGCTAATGATGGTTTTGAAGCCATAGAAAAGCTAACCGAAAATAGCTACGACATTGTTCTTATGGATATTCAGATGCCAAAAATGGATGGACTCCAAGCAACAAAAGTAATTCGTTGTGATTTAGGGTTAATTGATTTACCCATAATAGGGCTATCGGCGAACGCTCATGACGATGACGTTAAAAAGGCATTAGCCTCTGGAATGAATAGTTATATTACCAAACCTATTGATGCAAATACGCTTTTTAAAACTCTTTGGCATTATTTATCAAATAAATAAATAAGTAACGTTATTTTTTGCACAAAAAGCAGACATATGACCGCTTAAACTTAACGCAAACCATATAGACTTGAAAAATAACTATATCTGCGTATCATGCGCGCAAATTTAACTAAACTGGGTTGCTATTATGATCAATAGAAAATTACCTTTGCTAGATATTCACCGTCATTTAGATGGTAATGTACGTGCGCAAACCATATTAGAACTTGGTCGTCAGTTTAATATAGAGTTACCTGCAGATAACGTTGAGGCATTAATTCCTCATGTTCAAGTTATTGACCCTGAGCCAAACCTTATGGCTTTTTTACAAAAGTTAGATTGGGGTGTCACTGTACTTGGCGACTACGATGCGTGTAGACGCATAGCGATTGAAAACATTGAAGATGCACAAGCACAAGGCCTTGATTATGTAGAGCTTCGATTTAGCCCTTACTACATGGCACAAAGCCAAGGTTTACACCCAGAAGGGGTTGTAGAGGCGGTTGTTGATGGTATTAAATCAGCAACAAAGGGTGCAAATATAAAAGCTAACTTGATTGGTATTTTATCGCGCACTTATGGCGTAAAAACATGTCAAAAAGAGCTTGATGCATTACTCGCATTTAAAAATGATTTAGTCGCTGTTGATTTAGCCGGTGACGAAATTGGCTTTCCTGGTGAGTTGTTTGTAGAGCACTTTAAACAAGTACGAAATGCTTATTTAGCTTCGACTATTCATGCTGGAGAGGCACTCGGTGCTCCAAGTATTTGGCAAGCAATTAATGAGCTAGGTGCAAGCCGAATAGGGCATGGCGTTAAAGCTATTGAAGATCCAAAACTAATGGATTACTTACGCGATAACCGTATTGGTATTGAGTCGTGCTTAACAAGTAATATTCAAACCAGTACAGTAAACGATTTAGCTAAGCACCCACTTAAACAGTTTTTAGATCACGGTATTTTAGCGTGTATTAATACTGATGACCCTGCGGTTGAAGGCATTGAAATTGAGTACGAATATACCGTTGCAGCACCTAAAGCGGGCTTATCTCAAGCTGATATGGAAAAAGCCCAAAAAAATGCATTAGAAATAGCATTTTTAAGCGATGGCGATAAAAAAGAGCTTTCAGCAATCGTTAGCGCACGTTAACTCTATTTAATACACATTAAAAATGCCGCTTTATAAGCGGCATTTTGTTATCTGCAATTTAGTGTGTTTGGCAGCTTATGTAATTATCGTAAAGTGCTTTAAGTACATCTGCTCGGCTGATCATGCCTATTACTTTAGCACCCTCTACAACAGGGTAGTTTTTTGGTTTACCAGGCTGCATCTGCTGTGCAAGCTCAATAATGTTGGTATCGCCGCTAACGGTCACTACCTTTGTTTGCATAAGTTGCGATACTTTAACCATCCCATCACAAAAATAACTGCTTTGCGTAAGTGGTTTTAATAGTTCTTGCTCAGATATAAATCCGACTAGGCATTTATCTTTATCAAATACTGGTGCGCCAAGTAGTTTAAATTTTTGTAGTTCTGCTATGGCTGTCGTCATTTCTGTATCTGGTGTGATATTTGGCAACTTGCGTTGCATAAAATCTTTTACTTTTGTATTTAGCATTTGGGTCTCTCCCGCTGATGTTCTATACAAAGTATGGTTTATAGATAGGGATTTAGGAAATTGTTTATGTTGATGAGATTGATAGGTTTTAACTATTAAGTATTTGTTGTTATATAAAATAAAAGCACCGATTAGGTGCCTTTATTCATAACTGAAAGTTAATTTCAATTATTTGATAAATGCGAATGCATCGGCGTACATGTTTTCACGAATTGCACCATGAGTAATAAAGTCATCACGGACAATACCTATCATGTCAAAACGACCGGCCATGTAAATATCGTATGGTTCAAGTGATACAATATCTTGCATTACCGCTTTATGTACATAGCCAGTGTGACCTTGCCAATTAGCAGATGGGTTTTCTACCACAGGGATAAACTCAAAGTTTTTGTGGCTATCGGCCCATGTTTGCATTTCTGTATGTGCGTATAAAGCAGATTCTTCTTTTACACCCCAGTAAAATAATACAGGACGGTCGCACTTAATTTCAGCTAAGTGATCAGCCATTGATTTTGCGTATGAAAAACCAGTGCCACCGGCAAGTAAAATAATAGGACGCTCACATTGCAGGCGCAACTGTGAAATACCCAAGCCAGCTTCAATGTCTACTAACTGCCCAGTGGTATGGGCGTTTCGTAAATGTTCCAGCGATTGCATTGCATACGAATCGGCACCTGACGCGCCAATATGCAGTTCTATTGCATCGCACTGTGAAGGGCGACTAGCTATAGAAAAAGCACGTTTGTCTTTTTCGCCCAATACGAGTTGCATGTATTGGCCAGCTTCAAAGGTCACAGGTTGTTGTGGCTTTAAAATTACTTTGTGAACAAATTCTGTAAGTGGGCTGATAGCTACAACTTCAGCTTTTAATGTTTGCATTTTTTACCTTTTAGCAGCGCTTTAAACAGCAGATACGCAATCGAATGACTCGATTCTAGCATATCTGCAGGGTTATTTTATAGCCTGTTATGTACTTACATATAAACACTTAAAGAATATTTAGGCTTTCCCAAATATCATCTACGCGGTCTTTGGTGTCTTTATCCATAACAATAGGCTCGCCCCATTCGCGGGTGGTTTCGCCAGGCCATTTATTGGTGGCATCCATTCCCATTTTTGAACCAAGGCCAGAGACTGGCGATGCAAAATCGAGATAATCAATAGGTGTGTTTTCTATTAATGTTGTATCGCGAGCAGGATCCATTCGGGTTGTTATAGCCCAAATAACATCTTCCCAATCACGGGCATTAATATCGTCATCGCACACAATTACAAACTTGGTATACATAAACTGACGTAAGAACGACCAAACTCCCATCATCACGCGCTTAGCATGGCCAGGATATTGTTTTTTCATTGTTACAATCGCCATACGGTATGAGCACCCTTCAGGCGGAAGGTAAAAGTCGACTATTTCAGGAAACTGCTTTTGTAATATAGGCACAAACACTTCATTAAGTGCTACACCTAAAATCGCAGGCTCATCAGGCGGTCGGCCAGTAAATGTGCTGTGATAAATAGGATCTTTACGATGCGTTAAGTGAGTCACAGTCATAACTGGAAAGTCATCTACTTCATTATAGTAACCGGTGTGGTCACCATAAGGGCCTTCAGGTGCGATTTCACCTGGCATAATGTAACCTTCAAGTACTATTTCTGCACTGGCAGGGACTTGCAAGTCATTGGAAATAGATTTTACAACTTCGGTTCTGCTACCACGTAATAAACCAGCAAATGCATATTCGCTTAATGTGTCGGGTACAGGCGTTACTGCACCTAATATAGTAGCTGGATCGGCACCTAGTGCTACCGAGACAGGGTAAGGCTGCCCTGGGTTTTCTTTACACCATTCTTGAAAATCAAGCGCGCCACCACGATGCGACAACCAACGCATAATTATTTTATTTTTGCCTAATAATTGCTGGCGATAAATACCTAAATTTTGGCGCTTTTTATAAGGCCCTTTAGTAACTGTAAGGCCCCAAGTAATTAATGGCGCTGCATCACCTGGCCAGCAATGCTGAATAGGTAATTTAGTTAAGTCTACGTCATCACCTTCTAAAACCACTTGTTGGCAAGGTGCTTTTTTAACTTCTTTTGCAGGCATATTAAGCACTTGCTTAAAAATAGGTATAGCGCCTAAAGCTTCTTTAATACCCTTTGGTGGATCAGGTTCTTTTAAAAAAGCGAGTAGCTTACCCACTTCGCGCAGCTCGCTAACGTCTGTTTGGCCCATGCCCATTGCTACGCGTTTTGGTGTACCAAATAAGTTGGTAAGCACCGGCATATCGTAGCCTTTTGGATTTTCGAATAATAACGCAGGACCTTTAGCACGCAATGTGCGATCAGATATTTCGGTCATTTCAAGATACGGGTCGATTTCTTGGGTGATACGTTTAAGTTCGCCTTTTTTTTCAAGCAAATCGATAAAATCACGTAGATCTTTATATTTCATTGTGGGCCGCTATTAAGCAAAAGAGTTGAAGTATTATACCCATTTCATGCAAGCCAAGTCATTACTTGCACTTAAAACTTAAAGCGCTCAACGGCACTTGTTAAGGAGTGTGCAAGTTGATTTACGTCTTCACTTTCGCTTGCTAGGGTTGTCGCGTTTTTGGCATTCAAGGTTGCTTGCTCTGTCACCTTGGCCATTATTTGTTGAATGTCGCTACTGTTAGTCAATTGCTCATGTGATGCATGAGCAATTTGCTCACTCATCTGATTAACAGACAACAATGTGCTTTTAATACGCTCTACGGCTTTATTTAGTTCAGTGCTGTTTTTGACACATTGCTTGGCTTGGTGTTGGCCATCAGTAATGTGTTCTTGAGTTGTTTTAGTGTGTTGTTGCAATGTTTGGATCATGGTGTTTATTTCGCTAGTCGAGGTCTGTGTACGTGCAGCTAATGATCGAACCTCATCAGCAACTACAGCAAACCCGCGTCCGTTTTCACCCGCTCGCGCTGCTTCAATTGCAGCATTGAGTGCCAATAAGTTGGTCTGCTCGGCAATGCTGCTAATTGTTTCAACAATGGCTTCAATAAGCTGAGTGTGTTGGGCTAGTTCCTCAGTGCTGCCTACTGCTTTATCAAGGCGCTGTAATAAAGTTTCTATACTTAGACTATTTTGATTAGCAATCTTGTTTACGTCATTGGCAAATTGCGATGCATTGGTTATTTCACTTGATGTTTTATCTGCTTGTTCATAAACCGCTTGTGAGTTGGTTAGCATATTTTGTGCAAGCGATGTTGCCTGCGCGCTTCGCTCCAACTGCTGTTGTGCAACAACCGTCATTTGCTGACCTTTTTCACTGGTTTTAATAGCGCTGCGGTCTAGTTCATGGGCGTCACTACTAATTGCGCCAATTAACTGGGTAAGGTCTTCACTGAGTTTATTTATGTTATTTAGCAAAGTACCAAATTCATCTTTACTGCGCGGATGGCTTCGCTTTGATAAATCACCTGAGGCGATTCGGGCTAAATCGCGGTTTACTTTTTTAAGCGGTTTTAGCATTGCGCGAGTTGTAAAAATAGAGATAGCGATAATCAATATAATTAAAACAAGCGTAATAATTACTACAGAACTAATCCCAGTATTTATGGCGGCCTTTGCATTAGTTTGTAATGCATTAAAGCGCTTATCAGCCAATTTATTAAGTTCAATAAGCTGACTTTCTGTTGTTATAAATTGCTGTTGAAAGTGTTCAAAATTTTGAGCCGCAGCAATAGTACTTTTGAGTACTTTATTTTGTTGGGCATAAATTCCTGTATTGTTGTTAAGTAACTCTCTTAATTGATTAAATTTAGCCGTTAAATTTTTAGCGTTAAACGCATTATTAAAAGGTAGCGCTTGTTGCTCTAAATAGGTGAAATTAGGTTGGATGTTATCTAGTAGAAATAGAGTATCTTGCTGATGACTATTTAAATCATTGATACTTGTAGTTTGAGTAATGCTTTTTATATTATTGCTTAAGTTAAACAATAAATCATCTATACGGGTCGCTGTTCCAAACATAGCATTAAGTAGCGCCTGCTGTTTTGCAGGCACTTCTAAAAGTTCTATATCAAGTAAGTTAGAACTTAAATTGTAAAGTTGCTCGTTAAACGTTGCTGATAATTCTATGGTGGAATTTTGCGCTAAAAACTTACTCTCTTTAGCGCTAAACATTGCGACACTTACTTTAGTCAGTTGCTCAAAGCCTTCGTTGGTACTGGCGAGTAAATTTTGCATTGTTATTTGTTGATTTAGTTGAGTGCTTAACGAATTGAGCATATCGCTAAATTGTTGTTGCTCAGCTTGCGACTGTTTTTTATTTTGTTGAAGTAAATCAAGGTTTGCTTGGCTGTAAGCTAAGGCGTTAAATTTGGTAATAGACAGTAGTGATAGCCTTAAATCTTTACTGAACTGTTGTACAGGAACCGCTAATTTTTCTGTTCGGGTATTGTTAACGCTAATTTTGTTTAATGACCAATAAAAAAACACACTACTTGTTAGCACCAATAAACCAATGGCTGTAAAAGCTAAAATTATTTTATGTTTGATCGCAATTGAACGCATAACTTCATCACAATAATGGGTATTTAATTATTGTAGCATTGCTGTAATTTATTGGTTAGTTTTGTGTTAAACCTTGATGCACTGTCTTTTTTTACCTGCAATGATTAACATGGCTTCATTACCCTTACCCCAAAACAGTACCTCTTCACTTATATATTTATTCCCAGATGCACTTTTTTCGTGATTAAGTACATGCACTTTATTGTTAAAGATAAGTTCGGCTTCAGAATTATTAATAATATTGAGTTTTACGCTCTCATCATCGCATTGGTAAGCAGTACTGGTTTTTAAATCACTACATGCGGTTAAGCTTAGTAAAATAGCGATTAATGCTAAATATACTTTCATTTTTCCTCCCACCTTCTTTAAACGTTAGTTAAAACACAGGGCAAAATTTTAATCTAATGTAAGAATAACAAAGCAAAATTAACCGTTGGTGAAAGTAGCGCTTTACGTTATGTTTATAGCAATATTTTTTGAGCTCGGAAGCTTTATGGCAGGCACTAACCTTTTAACGTTATTAGACGATATAACCACTTTACTTGATGACATTGCGACAATGAGTAAGGTAGCAACAAAAAAAACAGCGGGTGTATTAGGCGATGACTTAGCGCTCAATGCACAGCAGGTTACAGGTGTTGCAGCAGAGCGTGAATTACCGGTTGTTTGGTCTGTGGCAAAGGGCTCATTTTTAAATAAAGCGATACTCGTACCCGCCGCTTTATTAATAAGCGTATGGCTGCCTTGGTTAATAACACCGCTTTTAATGATGGGTGGTTTATTTTTATGTTTTGAGGGAGCTGAAAAAGTATTTGCTAAGTTTTTGCCTCATCACAATGAAGTGGTAGATGAAGATGAAAAATTAGATTTAGTTGAGTATGAAAAACAAAAAATAAAAGGGGCAATAAGAACCGACTTTATTCTTTCTGCCGAAATTATTGTTATTACTTTAGGCACTGTGGCAGGCGCTACATTACTTAACCAAGCTTTAGTGCTTTGTGTTATCGCAATTATAATGACGATTGGCGTTTATGGCTTGGTGGCCGGTATTGTAAAGCTGGATGATGCAGGACTTTATTTACTCAACCAATCTAAAGTGTCAGCTAATAAATTTAAAGAGTTACTCGGAAAAGGCTTACTCGCAGCAGCGCCTAGGTTGATGCAGTTTTTAGCATTTGCGGGCACCATTGCAATGTTTTTAGTAGGCGGCGGGATTTTAGTGCATGGTGTTGAGTTATTGCATCATACTCAAGTGGATGTAACGAGCTATGCTCAGTCTGTTGCTGGCGGCACAGGAGAAGTATTAGCGCCTCTCTTGTTTGATGGTTTGCTAGGTGTTATTGCCGGCTTAGTTGTTGTGCTTATACATGTAGGTTATACAAAGTTATTTAAAAAATAGTTTATAGCTGGCGTACTTGTTGCGCCAGCTATATTTAAATTCACTCATTCACAGTTAGCTATTTTACAAAGCGATTCTAATTCAAATTGTGCTTTAGTATTTTTTTGCTCAATGGCCTTTTTATACCAATAAATAGCCTGTTGATAATTTTGAGCTATTCCCTGACCATCACGATACATTTGCGCTAAATTTAATTGCCCCCATTGAGAACCCGCTTCAGCAGCTAGCTTAAAGCTATTAAATGCTTCAAAAAACAACTTATCTTTAAAATAAATAATGCCTTGTTGATTGTTTTTATCGAGTTTTAAACCTTTATATAGTGGCTTAGGTTTGGGAGGAAACATCACAAACCCGCCATAAAGGCTGTTGGCATAAGGTCGCAGCACGTCATAAATAGCTTCGTCTTTATACAAACGCTTTACTTCATCACGAGGGAGAGTGATTGTTTTAGTGGAGAAGTAATTGTCTTGAATTAGTTGGCTGGTACGCATTGCCAAGGTAATACTATTATTACGTTTATAGCTGTAGTTGCTTATCTGAAAGGTAATAAACTGCTTATCAAAACTTAAAACTTGAGCAATTCTTAAATTGGTTAGGGTCCAGGGTTCGTGTGTAAATTTGTCGGCGTGTACTAAGTAGGTGTCATATATTTTAGGTGTATTCAAATAGCTTTGCTTTTGAGTCTCTGTATCAAGGTGTTGTTGATAAAAAAACGAAACAATCCAAAGCAATAAAAATACGCCAATAAAGTATTTAGGTAGGCTTAGTTTTTCTATTAACGGTAGTTGCGGTATTTTAACAGGTTCGCTTTTTCCGCATTGATAGCACTCGCGTTTATAGCTTAATTTTAAGGCAAGCATAGGTAAAATGCTAAATCGTAAATAGCGGCTTTTATTTACTAAATGGTAGGCGTCGCTTTGGCAGTGAGGGCAGCGTGTTATTTGTGCAAAATGTGGAAATGATTCACTCGTGTTGAAAAGTAACATAAAGCACGCTCCTTGTTTAATTACCTAAAGGTAAAACAAGAAGCGTGTTAGTTAAAGCTACAAACTGTAAGTAAGTATGTCTGTTATTACTTATTTTGAGCTTTAGGCTTGATAGTGGTTTTTGCATCGGCAGCCATTAGAGCAAATACAGCGTATGCAGCGGTATTTTGACGAAGCTTAGCAGGTGTTACTTTATCAAGCGTATCGTCAGCTGTATGGTGGTAATCAAAGTAATCTGTTCCATCTTGAGCAAGTTCAAAAATAGGCGCTGACGTTGCTGCTTTAAGTGGAATTAGATCGGGGCCACCATTCGCTTGGTTTTTACCAATGTGCTCAATATTTAACGGCGCAAGTTCTTTTGCTATAGCGCGAACTACAGGAAGTGACTCTGCGCTTACGTTCGATTCAAAAGCATATACAACATCGGCGCCAAAATCAGACTCAGCGGCTGCAACAATATTGCTTAGCTCGTTTTTATGCTCTGCAAAATAAGCTTTTGCACCCCAAAGACCTAGCTCTTCAGCTGCAAAAAGTACCACACGAATACTGCGCTTAGGACGTTTTACATCGCTAATATGTTTAGCGGCTGCCATTGTTAGTGCAACGCCTGCGCCGTCATCTAATGCGCCAGTCCCTAAGTCCCAAGAATCTAAATGCCCCCCAATTAATACATATTGCTCAGGGTTTTCGGTACCATTAAATTGGCCAATCACGTTATAACCAGTGCCTTCACCAAGGCTTTCGGTTTGCACATTAATATTTACCGATACGTCTTTATTTAAAGCGACTAAGCGTGCTATTTGATCTGCATCTGGGTTAGCAATTGTTACGTTAGGTATTTTTGTAACACCTTCTTTATAGTAACTACCACCGGTGTGTGCAAAACGATGATGACCGGTACTAACCGAGCGCATCATGTAGGCAACAGCGCCTTTTTTAGACGCTTCTATAGCGCCTGTACCGCGTGCTTTTACAGCAGGTCCGTAACCATTCCCGTCTATATCGCGGTTCATACGGTAATTAATATATGCAATTTTACCTTTTAAACTGTTCGCCGGTGCGGCTTTTAATTCATCAAGTGTTTCGAATAATACAACCGGCGCTGTAATCCCATCTTTTGGCGTGCTTATACTGTTACCTAATGCAGTTAAGTGCAGTGGTTGCTCGCTTGGTGTTAGTATTTTTCCGCTTTCGCTATAACGGCGCCATTCAGGAAATGTGGCTTTTTCTAACCATACTTTATCAAAGCCCAGTTCATTAAATTTGGCTTGAGCCCATGCAACCGCTTTTTTATCGTTTTCGGTACCAGGAAGGCGTGGGCCTACTTCAGTTGTTAATGACTCTAGTAATTTATAGCTTAAATCACTATTTAGTGTAGAGGTGCGCACTTCGTCTACTTGTTGTAATTGCTTTTGGGTAAATTCGGCGCTGTTAGCGTTTGCAGCCATACTGCTAGTAAGCAGCAGTGCGGTAATTAATTTTTTCATTTTGGTAGGCCTTTTTAATAATTAGCGCTATTAGAGCATGTAACAAACATGATAAAAAATAGATGAGATGAATAGGCTTTGTAATAGGTTTAATGCTGTTAAGTGTAAATATTTAGATATAAAAAAGCCCGCGTAAATGTACGCGGGCTATATTTTAAAGCTGTTATTTAAGGCATTTATTTAAAAGCTAAATTGCGCAGCTAAACGAAGATTTGTACCCTCGCCAACAGTTACATTATTTGTGCCGCCACCACCTAAATAGCTTTTATCAAATAAGTTTTCGATGTTAAGGCGTAAGTTAATATCGGTATTACTTAAGTTAAACTTATAAGTTGCACCTACATCAACACGCGTATATGCATCTTTAGTAATTGTATTGTTGCTATCGGCAAAGCGCTCACCTTCGTAAAATGCACCAGCATTAAGTGCAATGGCGTCATTTAATTCATAACGCGTCCAAAGTGATGCCGACCATTTTGGTGCATCGGTAGGGCGTTTACCTTCCAATACTTCATCGCGTTCAAAGTTAGCATCTAAGTACATAGTTGATGCCATAACAAATAAGCGGTCAGTAGCGGCACCTTGTGCGCTTACTTCAACACCTTTGTGGCGTTGTTCACCCACTTGGTTTGTTTCACTTGTGAATGAGCCAATAGGCGTCTCAAGTTGTTCGCTAACAAGAGTACCTTCTTTGCTAATATCAAAAATAGCACTGGTAAGCATTAGGCGGTCATCAAATAACTGCCATTTTATACCAATCTCTCTTTGCTTAGATGTAACAGCATCTAATTTCATGCCGTTATTTACATCTGTTTCATCAATCAGTGTTTCGCTACCTTGAGGCTCAAAACCTTCTGAGTAACTAGCGTATATAGT
This sequence comes from Pseudoalteromonas sp. 78C3, assembly GCF_002836695.1. Classification (NCBI taxonomy): domain Bacteria; kingdom Pseudomonadati; phylum Pseudomonadota; class Gammaproteobacteria; order Alteromonadales; family Pseudoalteromonadaceae; genus Pseudoalteromonas; species Pseudoalteromonas sp. 78C3. The sequence continues at coordinate 11,255 of NZ_PJAV01000149.1, read as the reverse complement.
TGCAGAAGCATTTGGGTGATAAAGCACACCTACTTTTGGTACAAATGATTCGTTATCATTTCCTGTGCTATTTTGTTTGTCGTAACGACCACCCAATGATAGTTGCCACTCAGGCGAGAACGAAATTAAGTCTTGAACGTAAATTCCGTAGTAGTCGTATTCAGTTTCGCTTACTGTATCATCTGTTTTATAGCTTACTGATGGACGAGATGGTTCTGCTTGTCCTGCAGAAAAATCAAAAGAGTCGGCAGAGGTACGACGTTGCCCGTAGTAATAATCAAGCGAGTTTGCGCCAATTAAAAATTGGTGCTGTAAGCTACCTGTTTTAAATTCACCAATAAAATCAATAAATGCAGTTTTAAATTGCCAATCGTCAAAACGGTCGTAAGGACGAGACTCATAGCTGTCCCCCTCAACAAAGTCACTTGGCATATTCGGTGCTGACTCAAAGCGTTGGCGCTCAAACGTTTGTTCGTTATAGCCAAGCTTTACTTGCCAGTTATCGGTTAAAAATACTTCTAGGTCTACACCTAGGTTTTCTACGGTTATATCGGTAAACGCCCAAGACATATCACGGATTGTTTTATCATCACCAATTACATTGGCATTATCGTCTATCCATGCGCCAGTATCTAAACCTGCTTCGTCGTCTGTGCGGTCGTAATGCACACGTACTAATGCGTTGTCGCTAATATCGTAATCTACAACTAAAGCACCTAAAAAGCGGTCACGCTCGCGGTTTTCACCGTTTTGGTATTCACGCCAGTAATCAACATCTTGTTTAACTAAAATACCACGAGCACGTAAATCTTCAGATTCAGTCAAGGCACCTGCAGCATCAACCATAAAGCGCGTTGAGCCATGTTGATCTACATCGGCACTGGCGTTAAATAATGTTTGTGCTGTAGGCTTTTTAGTAACCATGTTCACCAAGCCACCCGGACCTGATTGACCATATAAAATGCTCGATGGGCCTTTAATTACTTCAACTTGTTGTAAAATTTCGATTGGTTGTTGGTAGTGCGACCAATGCTGATGCCCATCACGTAAATAACCTGTTGATGAGCTTAGCTCAAACCCACGTAAGTTAAATACTTCACGATTTCGTTGTTGTGAGCCTGCAGTTAAGCTTGCGTCATTTGTGAGTACTTCGCCAAGTGTAGTGGCAAGCTGTTCGCTAATAATAGTGTCGGTTATTACAGTGACAGATTGTGCGGTTTCAAGTAATGAAGCTGATGTTCTCATTGCGCCATTAGCGTTATCTACTTTGTAATCGTTAAAGTAGCTACCCTTTACTTCTATGCGTTCAAGGTCGGTAGTGTTTGCATATGTGTTTGTTGTAATGCTTGCTAATAGTGCTATGTAAAGAGAATTCAGTTTCATTGTTTGCTTCCAGCAGTGATATGTAAAAAACAATCGCGATCTTAATGCAAACTACTATCATTTTCAACGCCTTTTGTTAACGTGCTTTATTATGTGTTTGTTAATGGTTGCTAATTACGAATTCTGCTATTATTAGCAGCATATTTAGTGGGGCTTTCCCCCACGTTATTTTTATTGCTATGGAACTTACTGTGACTTCAACTGCTTTTTCATCTTTGGCTTTACCAGCTGGACTCGTTGATAATTTATCAACACTTGGTTATGCGCATATGACACCTGTACAAGCGCAAAGTTTACCGCCTGTACTTGCTGGTAAAGACATCATTGCTCAGGCAAAAACCGGTTCAGGTAAAACTGCTGCGTTTAGCTTGGGTGTGTTAGCTAAATTAAACGTAAAACGCTTTCGTATTCAATCTTTAGTGTTGTGTCCTACTCGTGAGCTTGCCGAGCAGGTTGCGGTTGAAATGCGTAAATTAGCGCGCGGTATCCATAACATTAAAATATTAACGTTATGTGGCGGTGTATCAATTGGTCCACAAATAGGCTCGCTTGAACATGGCGCGCATATTATTGTTGGCACACCTGGGCGTGTTGATGACCATATTCGTAAAGGTACTTTACGTTTAGATGATGTTGAAACATTGGTACTTGATGAAGCCGATCAAATGCTTGATATGGGTTTTCAAGATACACTTGATGCAATTATTGAGCGTATCCCACAAAATCGTCAAACATTGTTATTTAGTGCAACATTCCCAAGAGCTATTGAAGCAATTGCTAAGCGTGTACTTAAAAATCCAGAAATGGTTAAAGTAGAAGAAGAGCAAGCCAAAAGTACAATTAAGCAGTACTTCTACAAAATGGATAATAATAAGCAGCGCTACCCAACGCTAAAATTATTATTACTTAAATTTACACCACAAAGCTGTGTTGTGTTTTGTAATACTAAAGTAGAAACACAACAAGTGTGTGACGATTTAGCTGATGAAGGCTTTAGTGCTGTTTCGCTACACGGTGATTTAGAACAGCGCGATCGTGAACGTACGTTAATTCACTTTTCAAATAAAAGTGCTTCAATACTTGTTGCAACCGATGTTGCTGCACGTGGTTTAGATATTGACGATATGGATATGGTGATTAACTACCATTTAGCACATGACACGCAAACACATGTGCATCGTGTTGGTCGTACAGGTCGCGCTGGTAAAAAGGGCATTGCATGTTCTATTTACGGTGAAGCCGAAGCGTTTAAAATTGCTCAAATAGGCGAACATTACGAACGCGATATTACTCCAGAGCAAATGCCACCATTTAATTTATTAGACAAGCCACCATACCGCCCTGAAATGGTTACTTTGATGATTGATTCAGGTAAAAAGCAAAAAGTACGTGCAGGTGATATTTTAGGTGCTTTAACGGGTAAAGATGGGGTTGCAGGTCGTCAGGTGGGTAAAATTAACGTACTTGATAACGTAGCGTTTGTTGCTGTTGAGCGTAACTCATTAAAACCTGCGCTTCGTAAATTAACCGAAGGCAATATTAAAGGGCGTAAAATACGCGCACGCCGCCTTACTCGTTAATTTAAACTTCTAAATTAATAGATTAACGAGCAGCTACCTTTAGCTGCTCGTATTGTATTTTTATTTTTTTAAACTCAACTTCACAGCCATTTGGTTTATCTGGGTGCACTTGTAATGCAAGTTGTCTCCAGCGCTTTTGAACATTTTTAAGAGTGAAATTTTCAGGTAACTTCCATTCTAAAGCCAATGCTTTAAATTCATTTTCATTTAAAGCCTGTTGTGGTGATGTCGTTTTAAACTGACGCCAAAAGCTATTTAAAAGCTCATCAATCTGCTCTTCACTGGTATCGTAATTATGCCAATCTAAATAATAATCTCGCAAATTTTCGCTTGTTGTTACTAAACTATTATCTCCTTTTTCTAAAAGCTCGATATGCAGAGCTGAAATGAGTAAACTCTGAGGGCGTAATTGTGCCTGCAGTTGGTACAGTGCATTCATGATTAAAAAGTTACGTTTAAATAAATCACGTTCAGGACTTTTATCGAGAGTGGTCATAGCGCTGCGGTTTGTCAGTTCTGCTGCTAAAGTATGAACTTGCCAAACCTGCTTTGTTAGTATTAGCTCAAAAATCTCATCAATCAGTGGGTTAAGCATTGTTTAGGCCCTAGTAGTTGGTGTATCTTCAATAAAGATTACACTGATATAAGTAACGGTTTGAAGGATTAAAATTATGCTGGGCAAGTTAAAATGCCTCTTATTTACTATATGCTGTGTACTAATAGCTCCTAGCTATGCCCAAAATAATGATTCGTTATTTGAGCAATTCAAAAACGAAGTGCAGTGGGAGCCTAAATTACAATTAGCAAACATGCTACTTGCTAATAAAAATGCCTCCAAAAAAGAGCGTGTCGCTGTTTATTCGGCATTGGGTAATACTGCGTTATCGGTTGATAATTTTAAAGACTCATTACATTACTTTAAATTACTTGAACAACATACTTCGGATACTTTCTTCCCTGATGAGCACTTTCGTGCAATTAAAATGCAAGGTGTTGTACTTTTTTATCAAGGCTTATTTCAAAAAGCGATTATTGAATATACCCGTACCCTAGCATTAGCAGAAAAGAATAAGCAATTACTAGAGCAGGCAAACTTATTAAATAATATTGGTTTGGCCTATTTTAATATGAATAAGCTAGGCGATACCCTAGAGTTTTATTTAAAAGCAAAAGCTATCTACGAGGCGTACGGCAGTGAGCAAGATAAAACCGATATACTACTTAATATAGCAGGCGTTTATATACGCTTATCACGCTACGATAGTGCGTTTGGTCTTTATCAAGATGTACTTAAGGTTTATCAACGATTAGATGATAAAAGCGGTATTGCGCAGGTATATAACAATATGGGTGTTGCCCATATGGAGAGTAATCAATTTGACTTAGCACTGCATTATTATCAGTTAGCGCTGCGCTATTATATTTCAGCTAATGATTACAATAAGTTATCTACACAATATACAAATTTAGCAAATACTAATTTAGTATTAAAAAAAGTGGATGAAGCGTACGAGCAAGCTAAATTAGGTGAGTACTACGCCCTTAAAATAGATAATCATAATTTAGAGCTTAATGCGCTACATGCGCTGGCTAAAATTCAGTTTGTTAAGGGTAACTTAGAAGAGGCGCAAATAAATTTAGATAGAGCTATTTTACTTGCTCATGAATATGGTAGTGAGCGAATAATTAGAGAGAGCTTAGGGGCCAAAGCACTTCTTGAAGCCAGTAAAGGCGATTATTCAAGCGCAATGGCTTTGCAACAAAAATATATTAGTGAGTTGCGAAAGCTTAGAAGTACGGCAATTATAAATGCACTAGCGGTACTTCAGCATCAATTTAAAGCAACGCAATTGAACCAAGAGATAGAAAAACTTAAGCAAGATCGCCGTGTGCAAGAGCTAAAAATGTCGCAGCGTTCTCAGCTTACTTTATTCTCTTTTTTACTATTACTTTTAGTTGTCGTAACTGGTATCGCGCTTTATCGCCGTGGTGCAGAAAAACGCGCTAAGCAGCAGTTAACAGAACAAGTTACGCAACGTACTGCAGAATTGCAGGCAATTGCACAAGAGCTGAGAGAAGCCAACGATGTTAAAAGCCAGTTTTTGGCTAATATTAGTCACGAAATTCGCACTCCACTAACGGCTATTTTAGGGCAAACAGATGCTTTGATTAATGAATTATATGAGCCTGAGTCACTTAAAGATGAATTAAGAGTAATTCAGCGTCACAGTGACCATTTAAAAAGCTTAATAAATGATGTACTCGATTTAAGTAAAATTGAAGCCAATAGATTAGAGTTAAATATTTCGTGCTTTGATATTGTAGAGCTGGTAAATGATGTGCACGCAATGTTTATCACCCAAGCAAAAGCAAAAAATCTACACCTTATTTTAGACAATCAAGTGGGTAATGAGTTTTACACTAAGCTGGATTTAATACGCGTAAAACAGATTCTTATAAACTTATGTGCAAATGCTATTAAGTTTACTCATTCTGGGCAGATCATTATTGCATTAAATAAGAGTGAGCAAGGACTAGTTATTATTGTAAAAGATACCGGTATTGGTATGAGCTCTAAACAGTTAAAGCTTATTTTTGAATGCTTTAGCCAAGCTGATAACAGCATTAGCCGTCGCTTTGGTGGTACAGGGTTAGGCCTTAGCTTATCGCAACAATTAGCTGCGATGATGGGCGGTTATATCAGCGTACAAAGCGAATACAAAAAGGGCAGTCAGTTTTCGTTCTTTTTACCGTGCGCAGAAGTAAATAAATCTCAAAGCATGATTGAAACTCAAAGTGCTCCTAAGGCAAATAAGCAATTGGCAGGTCGTGTCGTACTTGCGGAGGATCATCCTGATAATCGTAGGTTAATAAGTCGTTATTTACGCTCAATGGGACTCGAGGTTATTGCTGTTGAAAATGGTGAGCAAGCGGTAGAGCAGTGCTTAAAAGAATATCCAGATTTGGTATTGCTCGATATTCAAATGCCAGTGATGGATGGGCGTTCTGCTTTTCAGCTATTAAAACAATGTGGTTTTGAGCGACCTATTTTTGCTTTAACAGCAAATGCTATGAGTCATGAAGTGGATGGTTATTTAGAGTTAGGGTTTACTGGTTACTTAGGTAAACCGATAGACAAAGAGTCATTTTATAAAGCGCTTTCTAGTCACCTACATAATGCAGAAGATCAGCCAATTACAAAGCAAAATGAAGTTGATATGAGCGATCTTGTGATTAGTTTCAAGCAGAGCTTTGCTTTGGAGAGTGAAACGATTACGCAGCATTTTATAAGCGAAGATTTAGATGCGCTACAAAAAGATAGCCATCGCATTTTAGGGGCTGCACAAATGTTTGGTTTGGATGAAATTGCGCAATCGGCTAAAAATTTAGACAGAGCACTTCTACGCAGAAGCCAAAAAAGCAGTGCAAATGACTTTAAAGCGCTCGTTGATACGCTGCAGGGTGTACTTAAAAAGTATAATGAAAGTTAAACTGTATTTAATCCAGACATAAAAAAAGCGCCTAAGGCGCTTTTTTATTCAATTAAAACGCTTTTATTGGCGTCTCATCGAATCAAAAAATTCATCATTGGTTTTGCTCATCGATAGTTTATCGATTAAGAATTCCATTGCATCAATTTCTGACATGTCATGAACAATTTTACGTAAAATCCAAAGCTTTTGAAGTTCATCTGGTTTTGTTAGTAATTCTTCACGACGAGTACCTGAGCGGTTAAAGTCGATAGCTGGGAATACACGTCTTTCCGCAATTTTACGGTTAAGGTGAAGTTCCATGTTACCAGTACCTTTAAACTCTTCGTAGATAACTTCATCCATTTTAGAGCCAGTATCGATAAGAGCTGTAGCTATGATTGTTAAGCTACCACCTTCCTCAACGTTACGTGCAGCACCAAAGAAGCGCTTAGGTTTATGTAATGCGTTAGCGTCAACACCACCAGTAAGTACTTTACCTGATGAAGGAATAACGGTGTTATAAGCACGTGCTAAACGAGTGATTGAATCCAATAAGATAACAACATCTTTTTTATGTTCAACTAGGCGTTTTGCTTTTTCGATAACCATTTCGGCAACTTGTACGTGACGAGAAGCTGGTTCATCGAACGTTGATGCAATAACTTCACCTTTAACTAGGCGTTGCATCTCTGTTACTTCTTCCGGACGTTCATCAATAAGTAAAACCATTAATGTTACATCAGGATGGTTGTGCGTAATTGATTGTGCAATATTTTGAAGTAGCATTGTTTTACCCGCTTTTGGCGGAGCTACTAACAAACCACGTTGGCCGCGGCCAATAGGAGATGCTAAATCAAGTACACGGGCTGTAATATCTTCTTTACTGCCGTTACCACGTTCCATGCGAAAACGTTCGTTTGCATGTAATGGAGTAAGGTTTTCAAAAAGAATTTTAGTTCGAGAGTTTTCAGGTTTATCAAAGTTAACTTCATTTACTTTAAGTAAAGCAAAGTAACGTTCACCGTCTTTAGGTGGACGAATAAGACCTGAAATTGAATCGCCAGTACGCATGCTGAAACGGCGAATTTGGCTAGGTGAAACATAAATGTCATCTGGGCCAGCTAAGTAAGAGGCTTCTGATGATCTTAAGAAGCCGAAACCATCTTGTAAAATCTCTAATACACCGCCGCCGAAGATATTCTCTCCGCCTTTGGCATGGGATTTAAGAATGGCAAAAATGATATCTTGCTTTCTTAAGCGGGCTACGTTTTCGAGCCCCATGGACTCAGCTAAGTCTACAAGCTCTTTAATGGACTTGTCTTTTAATTCGCGTAAATGCATATTGGTGGGTTCTTTATTACAGTTGTCATACTCAAAATCGCTTTGATCGTTGAGTGAGGTTTGTTGAATATAACTAAGGATTAGTTGGCTTTATAAACTAGCAGTTCACTGGCAAAGCGTCCAGTCTTTATACAAAATAAATTTAAAAAAGGGCAAAAAGCCCTTTTTATTGTTCTAGCTTACAGTTAGATGTTGTTTTCTAAAAACTCAATAAGTTGAGTTTTTGAAAGAGCACCTACTTTCGTTGCAGCTACTTGACCATCTTTAAAAAGAAGTAAAGTAGGGATACCACGAATACCAAATTTTGGCGGTGTGCCAGCATTTTGGTCAATGTTTAATTTAGCAACAGTCACACGGCTGTCGTATTCATCAGCAACTTCGTGAAGAATAGGGGCGATCATTTTACAAGGTCCACACCATTCAGCCCAGAAATCTACTAGTACTGGTTTGTCAGATTGTAATACGTCAGCTTCAAAGCTATCGTCAGTAATTTGGATTATTTTCTCGCTCATTGCGCTCTCCGATTTAGTTAGGCGAAATATTTAGTGCGTATTTAAACACTCTTGTTTCTTATTGCAAGTTTAAACGTTATGCTTAAACGCTATGACTAAGACACATTTAACCGATAAAAAGTTTTCAGACTTTGCTATCGCACCGGAAGTGGTTGCCGGTTTAACCGAGAATGGGTTTGAATATTGCACACCTATTCAAGCAAAATGCCTACCTTTTATTTGTGATGGACGCGATATCGCGGGCCAAGCTCAAACAGGTACAGGCAAAACGTTGGCGTTTTTAACTGCCACGTGCCATCGGTTATTACAATCTAGCAAAGCACCTAGTAAACATCCAAGAGCCCTGATCATGGCCCCTACTCGGGAGCTTGCGATTCAGATACACAAAGATGCTAAAATTTTAGCGCCGCACTGTAATCTTAACTTAGGTTTAGTATATGGTGGCGAAGATTACGAAAAACAACGTGCACAACTAGAAAAAGGCGTTGATATTTTAATTGGTACTACAGGTCGTCTAATTGATCTGTATAAGCAAGGCTGTTACACCCTTAATGAAATTGAGGTAGTCGTGCTTGACGAAGCTGATCGTATGTTCGATTTAGGTTTTATCAAAGATATTCGCTATATGTTCGATCGTATGCCAGATACATCAAAGCGTTTAAACTTATTATTTTCTGCCACATTATCGTATCGCGTACAAGAATTAGCTTTTGAGCACATGACAAACCCAGAACATGTTCAAATTGAACCTGACGTTAAAACGGGTAAACGTATTCAAGAAGAGCTATTTCATCCTTCGCAAGAAGATAAAATTAAGCTGTTGTTAACCTTAATTGAAGAAGAATGGCCAGAGAAAGCAATCGTGTTTGCAAATACCAAGCACAGTTGTGAAACAGTATATGCTTGGCTTAAGTCAGACGGTCATCGTGTAGGTATGCTTACTGGTGATGTTAACCAGAAAAAACGCCAAACTATATTAGCGCAGTTTAGCAAAGGCGACTTAGACTTTTTGGTTGCGACTGATGTTGCAGCGCGTGGTCTTCATATTCCAGAAGTAAGTCATGTATTTAACTTTGATTTACCTGACGATTGTGAAGACTATGTTCACCGTATTGGTCGTACTGGCCGCGCTGGTGCATCAGGCCACGCAATTAGTTTTGCATGTGAGCAATATGCATATAACCTGCATGAAATTGAAGAATATATAGAGCACAGCATTCCTTTATCACATTATGATAAAACAGCATTGCTAGATGATTTAACTCAGCCTATTATTCAAAGAAAGCGCAACTATTCAACAGGTCCACGTAACCGTAGTAATAACAGCGGACGTCGCCCAAATAATAGTTACCAAAAAGGACGGTCGTAAACGACCGTTTGTATAAGTAGTAGTAACTAGAGGTTTTTGAACGGTGGGGCAACTTAAACCGCAAAAAAATGTGTACGCAGTTATTGATTTGGGCTCAAATAGCTTTCATATGCTTATAGCCAAATCAATTGCTGGCGGTCTACAAACAATTGGACGTGTTAAACGCAAAGTCCGATTAGCCGCAGGGCTTGATAAAGATAACGTATTGAGCACTGAAGCAATGCAGCGAGGCTGGGAATGCCTTGCCCTTTTTGCTGAGCGTCTACAAGATATCCCAGATAAAAACATCACCATAGTAGCAACAGCCACCTTACGGTTAGCAACTAACGCCGAAGTATTCAAAAATCATGCAGAAAAGATTCTTGGCCATAACATTAATGTTATTAGCGGAGAATTAGAAGCGCGCACAATTTATAAAGGTGTTGCTCATACTTCATCTTGTACTGGCAAACAGCTTGTTATTGACATTGGTGGTGCAAGTACCGAAGTTGTAATTGGTAAAGCATTTGATGCCTTACATTACAAAAGCCTCAATATGGGCTGTGTTACCTATCTTGAGCGCTACTTTAAAGATTGCCAATTAAGTAAGAGTAACTTTAACGCAGCCATAAAGGCAGCTCGTACAGTCATTGATGAAATTTCTCCAGAATATAAAACAGCGGGATGGCAAATTGCATCTGGTGCTTCTGGCACAGTGCAAGCAATTCAAGAAATTATGGTCGCTCAAAATCTTGACGATTTACTTACGCTTGAAAAGCTCAACACTATAAAAGAGCAAGCAATTGCATTTAGCACTATTGCAGCGCTAGACCTTCCTGGATTAAGTGAAGACCGTCGACTGGTATTTGTATCAGGACTTGCAATCTTAATCGCACTATTTGAATCTCTTGAAATAGAAAAAATGGGGTTGGCGGGTGGAGCACTGCGTGAAGGTGTTTTATATAGCATGGTTCCGGAGTTTCATAATAACGACATTCGTAAACGCACAGTTGATGGGTTTATGAGTCGTTATCACGTTGATCAAAAACAAGCGTGTCGAGTTTCAAGCTTGGCTATGCAGTTAGCGGTAAGTATTGATAAAGATTGGCCAATTGAAAGTTTAAATGGGTTACCACTATTAAAAGCGGTAGCGCAGCTTCATGAGATTGGATTACTAATAGAATATAAGCAGTACCATAAACACACTGCTTATATTTTGGAAAATACTGATATGCCTGGTTTTTCACAGTCAGAGCATAAATTAATAGTAGCGGTAGCGGATGCGCATCGTTCTGATTTTCCAAAAGGCTGTTTTAATTCACTCGGCGTAAATAGTCTATTAGCGCAATATATAGTGAGATTACTACGAATAGCAGTCATCTTATCAATGCGCAGACAAGATGACGTACTGCCTAAGTTTAAGTTAACTGCTAAAAATGAAGTGTTAGACCTTAAGTTTGAAAGTAACTGGTTAAAAGATCATCCATTAATGGCCAGCGAGCTACAACAAGAGTCTAAACAACAAGGTAAACTTGGGTGGAAGCTCATAGTAAACTAATTAAAAAGGCCCACCAGGGCCTTTTTAGTGTTTAAAGTAACCATTTCGATGCAAATATGT
>NZ_PJAV01000080.1:0-13481 GCF_002836695.1 Pseudoalteromonas sp. 78C3 | reverse complement strand
ATGTTAACAAATCTATATGGTAGTAAATGCAATACTTACGGCTTGTAAGTTACATTAAGACGTTATAAACAAGAATCACCAATCGTATGCTTTATATCCAACCCCAGTACTAAACATTTTTAAACACAAACATTCGCACCTGATTAATTTAAAAAACAAAATAATATTGACTAAAAATTAAATAAAAACTTTAAACCATTCTGTTTATTAGATAAATACTCGTTATGCACTTATACTAATAAAGAAATCAACATGTAAATAACAAATAGGAACAACATATGAAAAAGCTATCTGTAGCAGTGGCTGTATGTGCAGTTTTAGCATCTAGCTATGCTAGTGCTGAGGTAAGAATTAATGGTTTTGCATCAATTGTCGGTGGTAAAAGTCTGGAAGATGATCGCGGCCGCTATGGCTATGATGATGACATTTCGTTTAAAAATGAAAGTGTGTTTGCACTGCAGTTATCTACTGACTTACAAGAAAAATTAAGTGCGACAGCACAAATTGTAGCTCGTGGTAATAATGATTTTGATGCAGAATTTGAGTGGGCTTACTTAACTTATGAATTTAATGATGAGTTTCAATTAAGCGCTGGTAAAATGCGAGTGCCTTTTTACCGTTATTCTGACTTTATTGATGTAGGTTATGCATACCGTTGGGTGCGTCCACCAGAGTCAGTATACAGCATCCCTTTTTCTACTTACGAAGGGTTAAGCTTACTTTATAATTCGCAACTTGGTGACTGGGATTCTACAGTACAAGTCATTTATGGTAGCTTCGATGGTGAAATTGAAGCCGTCACTTACCATGATAAAGCTGAATTAACTGATATCGCCGGTATCAATTGGACGCTATCTTATGACTGGTTTAGTGCACGTGCTGCTTATTTAATCGCAGACACATCAATAGCACTTGGTCAGAATGATACTGACGATATAGTTGGTGCTCAAATAAATGAACTTGAAAACGTATTGCGTCAAAGCGGGTTAACAGCACAAGCAGATGATCTTGATATTAATGAAGACGACGGTACGTTTATTGGCATTGGTTTTTCAATTGATTATAACAATGTGTTATTTGATGCCGAGTATACTCAATTTGAAGTTGACAATAGCCTTTTAGCTAAACAGACTCAGTATTATGCTTCTGTTGGTTACAGAATGGATGACGTAATTGTACACTTCACTTATGAAGATAATGACGATGAGCATGAGTCCTCTCGTTACAATCAAATCCAAGCTATCCCTTCACTAAATAGTGCTCTAAACAGCGCATTAGATGGAGTTAAATCACAAAGTAATGTGTATACAATTGGTACGCGTTATGATTTTCATCCTTCCGCTGCTTTCAAGATCGACTTTAGTCGTTTTGAAGATGACATAACTGATACAGAGACGGATGTTGTAGCTGTTGGTGTAGATCTTGTCTTTTAATTGGAGCTTATGATGAAAAAATTAATTTTAGTAAGTGCACTTTCATTGTGCTCAATTAATGTATTTGCAGAAGTTGCTGTGATTATTAATCCAAGCAATGCTAGCTCTGTAGATGCTGACACAATAAAAAAGATTTATCTGGGAAAAAGTAAGTCATTTAGTAATGGCGATAAAGTTAATCCTATAAATCAAGACGGTACATCTGTAGCTGATGAATTTAACGACAAAGTAGTGGGTAAGTCTAGCAGTCAGTTAAATGCATATTGGTCAAAGCTTGTATTTACAGGTAAAGGTACCCCGCCTGAAAAACTAACATCTGACCAAGCTGTTATTGATTTTGTTGCAGCTAATGGAAATGCAATTGGCTATGTTGATAGCGCTAAAGTGACCGATAAAGTAAAAGTTATTGCGACCTTTTAGCAGTGAAATTGATATAAAAAACCACCCAGAGGTTAATACAGATAGGTTGAGAAATATTTAACTAATCGATAAACCGGCCTTCGGGTTCCTTTATGAAGGCTTCTGAATTTATTCAGAGGCCTTTTTTTGCAACCCACTACAACACTTTCTCTAGCCAATAGCTACGCACCCAATTCAGAAGACTTCTGTCAACTGAGTGTTACGACGTGTGCAATTAATATTATTAACTTAATTCAGACTATGTTTATTGAGATCTCAGGGAGCATCCCTAAATAAATAGAGCAATAGTAAGCTAAAGTAGAGCATCACATATTACTAATAAAGCGAGAGTGGACATATACTAGGTATGTCAAACCAATTATCCAAACAAAAAAGCCAGTCAGCGGTTAACTAACTGGCATCAACCCTAGGGTAGATTTTTATACTGGCTCAGTACTAAGCTTTACTCGATTCTAAACTTAGCGGTTGCATCTAATAGGTTATCAGATAGGTAATGTAGGTTTTTGGCTACGTCGCGTACAGCAAGTAATGAGTCCATAGTATCTTCGAACGATACATGCATATTTGACACATTATCTACTACCATAGCTGCAACGGATGTTTGTTCTTCAGTTGCTGCTGCTATTTGCGAATTCATACCATTAATTTCTAACATTTGCTCTGCGATTTTCTCTATTGAAATACCTGTTTTTTCTGCGGCTGTAGCATTATCTGTTGCCATATCACGTGCTGAAGTCATAGCAGCTACAGATTCATTTGCGGCAGTCGTTAATGATCCCAATAGTTCACGTATTTCATTAGTAGAATGTGCAGTGCGAGAAGCCAGTTCACGAACCTCATCTGCCACTACAGCAAAGCCTCTTCCATGTTCACCTGCTCGTGCAGCTTCAATAGCAGCATTAAGAGCAAGTAAGTTTGTCTGATCTGCAATAGACGTAATTACATTCAAAATCTGCGATACATTTTTTGTATCGTCCGCAAGCTTATTAATAGTCCCTGCAGCTCGATTAATTTCATCGCTGAGCGTACGAGAAGCGGTAACTGACATCTGTACTTGTGTACGACTTTGTTCAACTTCTTTCTCGGCCGTTTCAGCAGCGTGAGAAGCGTTAGCTGCAGATTCTGATATATCACCAACACTCTGCTTCATTTCTTCCATAGATTGCTTAACAATTTCAGCATCAGTGGTTTGCTTTGTTGTAGCACGCTCAGCTTGTTCCATACCTTGAACTAGTCGTGTTGAGTTTTCCATTAAAGGCTCACATACAGCAATAACTTCAAGAACTGTTTCTCTTAGTAAGGAAATAAATGCGTTAAAATTAATAGAGACTTGGCCAATTTCGTCTTCTGAGTTAACAGATAGCTGTGTGCTTAAAGAACCATTGCCGCTTGCTAATAAACTAAGGTTGTTAGCTGCATCACTCGCAGATGAACCTATATTCTTAGCAATCCAAATAGCCATAAACAATAATAAAATTAATGAAATAATGGATACAGCTAACATTAGAGTTAATGCTTCATCAGAGCGCGCTTTAGTGTTGGCAACCAGTTCAAAAAAACGATTATCCGCTTTTTGTTGAGCGCCTTTAAAACTTTCTAAAACAGATCCATATAAACTTGTTTTTAGCTGCGCTTGTTGCTGAATCTTACTAAAATCAGCAGTACCGTTAACCATACCTGTAGCAATACTTGAGGATATTTTTTCATAATCTGACAACTCATTAATAATATCGTTATTAATGTAGGAGTTATTAAGCTGCGTTATTAAGGTAATATTAGACTCTAAAGTTTGATATACCTCGTCTGCTTTAACGATAAGGTCTTGCTCACCAAACGTAACCGCTTGGGTATAAAGTTCATCAAGTTTTTCTAAAAGCCCTACGTTTTGCGACGTTATTTTTACAACTTTATACGATGAGTTACTCATTTCATCGAGAGAAACCTTATTATCATTCATAGCTAAATAGTTTATCAATACGATCACTATAAAAGCCACTACCGCAATGCATGTTATTGCATGTATTTTTTTTGTTATGCTTAGGTTTTGAAAAGAGAAGCCTGAAGCCATACTGTGCTACCTTATTTTATTGTCTATATTTATTATCGGCGTGATATCTATAAGTGTGAGCTAAATTTGTAATATTTCTAGTTTTTTCTAACAAATAGAAGGATTATTTAACAACAACCACACACTGTCCAAAAAACAATCACAATAAATTACAGATACAAAAAAACCAGTAACATCACTGCTACTGGTTTCTAAATTTGGTGCGGATGGGGGGACTTGAACCCCCATGCCCTAAAGCACCACCCCCTCAAGGTGGCGTGTCTACCAATTCCACCACATCCGCATTTTTTAAGCTTTCGCTTAATTGTTAAACATGTGATTTATTTGAGGACTATAAATCGTTTAACGATAACTTTACGCTAAATTAGTTTGGTACGTCAGAGCTTTGCTCTTTAGTAGATGTTACTGGAACATCTTCTTCAACAGGAACTACTGTTTCTACTGCTGGAGCTGCTTCTAGGTTTTCCCATTCGTCAGTCTTTTTAATTTGACCAGCAGTTAGGTTTCCTAACACAATGCTTAATACAAAAAATACCGTTGCTAAGCTTGTGGTTGTTTTTGTCATAAAGTTACCTGCACCTGACGAACCAAAAACTGTGCCTGATGCACCAGCGCCAAATGAAGAACCCATATCTGCGCCTTTACCTTGTTGAATTAAAACCATTCCAACTAGAGCCAAAGCCACAACTAAATAAACTACTAATAAAATTTCGTACATCTTATACAGTCCCTTTTGCACTGTTACAGATTGCAGTAAAAGATTCTGCTTTTAGACTTGCGCCGCCAATTAAGCCGCCATCTATATCTGTTTGTGCAAATAATAATTCGCTATTTTTTTCATTAACGCTACCACCATATAAGATGGTAAGCCCTTGTGCTAAATTGCTATCAAGTGATGCAATTTTGTCACGGATAAATTTATGAACAGTTTGTGCCTGCTCTGGCGATGCAGTCTTACCTGTGCCTATGGCCCAAACGGGCTCGTATGCTATCACAGAATCTTTCAGTGCTGCTACACCTAATTTCTCTATTACTGCATCAATTTGTGCAGCAACTACTTGTTCGGTTTGGCCGTTTTCTTGCTCACTTTCGCTCTCGCCTACACATAATATTGGTGTTAACCCAACTTGCTGTGCTCTAGCAAACTTTTCAGCGACTGTTGCATTACTTTCGTTATAAATACTGCGGCGTTCAGAATGACCAACGAGTACGTAAGTTGCACCTAAATCTTTTATAAGCTGCGCATCAACTTCACCAGTAAATGCGCCAGGTGTATTTTCAGAAACAGTTTGAGCTCCTGTAGAAACACCGCTAGCTACCATTGCTGGTACAAGTGGGAATGGAGGAAATAAAACAATGTCCATCTCTTGTGATTTTACATCGTTAATAGCGTCAGACATTTGTTTAACTAACTCTAAAGAGCCATTCATTTTCCAGTTGCCTGCGACCATCGCCTTGCGTATTGCCATTATCCACTCCACATTAGAAAGCGGGCGAGATATTAACTTTTCTCGCCCAAAGTTACAAGAGATTATTGTTATTAATCAGTTTGTTTGCTCATAGATTCTACAACAGCTGCAATTTTTTGAGCGCTGTCTATTACAATCTTTTCTTGCTCGGCTTCAACCATAACACGAACCACAGGTTCAGTGCCTGATTTGCGCAGTAAAACACGGCCTTTATCGCCTAAAGCAAGCTCTACTTCTGCTACAGCTGAAAGCACTTCTGGTGCTTTTGTCGGGTCAGTTCCAGCTGTATAACGCACGTTAATCATCTTCATTGGATACTTGGTAAAACCAGCACCTAGGTCTTGCAATGTGCGATTTTGTGCAACCATAGCAGCAAGTACTTGTAAGCTTGAAATAATACCATCACCCGTACTAATTAAATCTAGGTTTAGTACATGCCCTGAGCTTTCACCGCCAATTTTCCAGCCTTTTTGCTGTAGTAATTCCATAACATAGCGGTCCCCTACTTTACTGCGAGCAAACTCGATACCTTTTGCTTTTAAAGCGTTTTCAAGGCCCATGTTTGACATAACAGTACCAACTACACCACCACCCAAATTATCATCTTGAGCTGCTTGGCAAGCAATAATATAAACCAGATCATCACCATCAAAAACACGGCCATTATGATCAACCATCATCACGCGGTCACCATCACCATCGTATGCAATACCTACGTCGGCTTTAAGTTCGAGCACTTTACGTTTAAGAGTATCTACGTGAGTAGCGCCACATTCATGGTTGATATTAACGCCGTTAGGCTCACACGCATGTGTTATTACTTCTGCGCCAAGTTCACGCATAACAGAAGGTGCAATATGATAAGTAGCGCCATTTGCGCAATCGACAACAATTTTAAGACCTTCTAAAGACAGGCCTTGCGGGAACTGGCTCTTACAAAACTCTATATAGCGGCCATCCGCACTGACTAAACGCGATGCTTTGCCTAATTTATCTGAAGCAACACATGTCATTTGCTCATCAAGCATCGCTTCAATTTCAAGCTCTACTGCATCATCAAGCTTTAAGCCTTGACCATTGAAAAACTTAATACCGTTATCGTAATACGGATTATGTGAGGCACTAATTACAATACCTGCCTCAGCACGAAATGTTTGCGCTAAATAAGCAACGGCCGGTGTCGGCATAGGACCCAATAATACAACATCAATACCAGCAGCAATTAAACCAGCCTCAAGTGCGGTTTCAAGCATATAGCCCGAAATACGCGTATCTTTACCAATAATTACTTTTTTAGTACCACTTTGCGATAATACACGCCCAGCAGCCCAGCCTAGCTTCATTGCAAATTCAGGGTTTATTGGAGCAGCGCCTACAAGTCCACGCACGCCATCGGTGCCAAAATATTTTCTTTCTTTCATTGGGAAATTCCTTGTTCGCAGGCTTGATATACACCAAGTACATCTGCGGTTTCTTTTACGTCATGTACACGAATAATTTTTGCGCCATTTTGCGCTGCGATTAACGCACCCGCTAAGCTGCCCGCTAACCGTTCATTTGTATCTCTGTTTAATAAATTACCTATCATCGATTTACGAGATAATCCGGCCAATAATGGCAAACCTAATTTATTAAAATCATCAAACCCAGCCAATATTTGATAATTATGGCTAAGCGTTTTTCCAAATCCAAAACCTGGGTCTAGAATAAGTCGTTCAAACTTAATCCCAGCTGTTTCACATGCTTTAATACGTTCACTAAAAAACAGATTTATATCTGCAAACAAATTATCGTAATGAGGTGCCGATTGCATGCTGCGGGGCTTTCCTTGCATATGCATTAAACAAATTGCTACATCTTCATACTGCGCAACCGTTTCTAAGGCGTCTAGTTCTTGTAAAGCCCTAACATCATTGACTATGTCTGCCCCTGCAAGTATTGCTTGCTCCATTACCTGTGCTTTACTGGTATCAATTGAAATAACGCAATCACTGTGCTGACGTATCGCTTTAATAGCGGGGATTACTCGAGCAAGTTCATCTTCTAAGCTAACATCTGGCGCGCCAGGGCGAGTAGATTCTCCCCCTATATCTAAAATTGTCGCACCGTCATCTAATAATTGCATTGCGCGTTTTAGCGCTATTTTGGGATCTAAAAACTGCCCACCATCAGAAAATGAATCCGGCGTTACATTCAATATTCCCATAATAACGGGCTTTTCAAGATTAAGCGTACGCCCTCTCGGAAGCTTTAATATGTTAGTCATTGCCAACCTTTATTCTTTTTCTAAATAGCTGATACAAAAAAAGCCCCGAAGTTCGGGGCTTTCATTACTATTTTAACGATTATTCAGCTTTGTCATCAAGGTTTGTTTCATCTTTTTTTGATGAATCATCAGTCTTTTGACTTTCATCAGCAACTGGTTCTTGAGGTTCTTCCGCTTTTACCGGTTTAGCTTCATGACGGTCATGTGCATCACGCGGTTCACGTACTGGTTGGCGTGCCATTAAATCATCAATTTGTTTAGCATCAATAGTTTCGTATTTCATTAACGCATCTTTCATTGAGTGAAGAATATCAATATTTTCTTTTAATATTTCTTCTGCTCTTTGATAGTTACGATCTGAAAGTAATCGAACCTCTGCATCAATTACTTTTGCCGTGTCGTCCGACATGCTAGATGAACGACTACCGCCACCACCCATATACATTTCGTTCTGATCTTCAGCGTAAAGTAACGGGCCTAGTTTTTCACTTAAACCCCAATGTGTAACCATTTTACGCGCTATATCTGTAGCTCGTTCAATGTCATTACTTGCACCCGTTGTTACTTTATCTGCGCCGTAAATAAGCGCTTCAGCAATACGGCCACCATAAAGGCTAGAAATCATTGATTCTAAAAGCTCTTTTGAATGGCTAACACGATCTTGCTCAGGCAAGTACATTGTTACACCCAGCGCACGGCCACGTGGAATAATAGATACTTTATAAACTGGATCATGTTCTGGCACCATACGACCAACAATTGCATGGCCAGCTTCATGGTACGCTGTCATTGCTTTTTCTTGCTCGCTCATCACCATGGTCTTGCGTTCTGCGCCCATCATGATTTTATCTTTAGCAGCGTCAAATTCAGCCATACTTACAACACGTTTATTACCACGCGCTGCATAAAGTGCAGCTTCGTTTACTAAGTTTGCTAAATCCGCGCCAGAGAAACCTGGAGTACCACGTGCTATAAGAGCCGCTTCTACATTATCGCCTAATGGCACTTTACGCATGTGTACTTTAAGTATTTGCTCACGACCACGAATATCAGGTAAACCTACTTCAACTTGACGGTCAAAACGACCTGGACGAAGTAATGCCGGGTCTAATACATCTGGTCGGTTAGTTGCTGCAATAACGATAATACCTTCGTTACCACCAAAACCATCCATTTCTACTAGCATTTGGTTAAGTGTTTGCTCACGTTCGTCGTTACCGCCGCCCATACCAGCACCACGTTTACGACCAACAGCGTCAATCTCATCTATAAAGATAATACAAGGCGCCGCTTTTTTAGCTTGCTCAAACATGTCACGTACACGTGACGCACCAACACCGACAAACATTTCAACAAAATCTGAACCAGAAATTGTAAAAAATGGCACTTTAGCTTCACCAGCAACAGCCTTCGCAAGTAACGTTTTACCGGTACCTGGAGGACCAACCATTAGTACACCTTTAGGAATACTACCGCCAAGTTTTTGAAACTTAGAAGGATCTCTTAAAAAGTCTACCAGCTCAGTAACATCTTCTTTCGCTTCATCACAACCTGCAACATCAGCAAACGTTGTTTTAATTTGATCTTCACTCATTAAGCGAGCTTTACTCTTACCAAATGACATAGCGCCTTTACCGCCGCCGCCTTGCATTTGACGCATGAAGAATATCCATACACCTATAAGCAGTATCATCGGGAACCAAGAAATAAATATACTCGCTAAGAATGATTGTTCTTCAGGTTGTACACCCTTCACATTTACATCATTTTTAAGTAAATCATTTATTAAGTCTTCATCGTACATTGGCATCGTTGTTTGAAAACGCTCACCACTGCTCTTAGTACCAGTAATATTTCCTGTACCGCGGTCGATAATAACTTCTTGTAAAGAGCCACTGCGGACATCTTTTACAAATTGAGTGTAACTTGTTTGACGATCAACTTGCTCGCCGCCATTAAAGCTCTGAAAGACTGACATCAGCACAACTGCAATCACCAGCCATAGTATTAAATTTTTCGCCATATCGCTCAAGGGGTTAACCTCTTGTATCCAATTAATTTAAATTCAACTAAACGCCAAGCAACTGTACTACAGTTTGTATCCAGTCGCTACTATATATACTTCCCGAGAACGGGCACGTGAGGCATCAGGTTTGCGTATTTTCACTGCTTTAAAACTATTACGTACATCTTGCAAGTATTGATCAAAGCCTTCTCCTTGGAAAACTTTAACAATAAATGCGCCATTTTTCTTTAGTACTTGACTACACATATCCAGCGCAAGTTCTACCAAATACATACTACCCGCTTGATCTACTGAGTTATTGCCACTCATATTTGGTGCCATGTCAGAGAGTACCACATCAACATTTTTACCATCAATACGTTTTAACAACGCATTTAATACAGCCTCCTCACGAAAGTCACCTTGTAAGAAGTCAACACCCGCAAGTGAATCCATCGGTAATATATCACACGCGATCACTTGGCCTTTGTCACCTACTTTTTCAGCCAAATATTGAGACCAACTTCCTGGAGCCGCCCCTAAATCAACAACTGTCATACCTGGACGAAGTATTTTATCTCTATTTTGTACTTCATCTAATTTAAAAACCGCTCGGGAACGCCAGCCTTTTTTTTGCGCTTCTTGAACATATTTATCATCAAAATGTTCTTTCAGCCATCGCTGTGAACTGGCTGACTGTTTTTTATTTGTCATAAATTAACACGCAACTAATTAGTAATATTCTCTAGATGGCGTTAGAATACCCTTAATTCAAGCCATATTCAGCAAAATTTGTATAAACATGACATTATCAAACAAACAAAAGCAGTTTTTAAAAGGTCAGGCACATAGCCTTAAGCCTGTAGTTTTACTAGGTTCTAACGGTTTAACCGAAGGCGTAGTAGTAGAAATTCAAAGTGCATTAGAAATTCACGAATTAATCAAAGTTAAAGTTCCAACTGACGATCGTGAAACAAAAGCACTAATTTTTGAAGCAATCGTACGTGAAACTGGTGCGACTAAGCTACAAACGATAGGTCACACTATTGTGCTTTATCGTCAAAGCGTTGAGAAAAAAATACATTTACCGCGTAACTAATTATTCCTGTTAAAGGATTTAGTGCGTTTAAATTGAAAAAACCAGCTTAATGCTGGTTTTTTATTATTTAACGTTTTAAATCAAAAACTCATTTTATGATGGGTTACATCATATTCACTACCATTACTACTGGGCTTCTTATTCAATATAAAGTACTGAGTAAATTGTGTTTCACTCATTGCTGGCACTTTTTCATTCGAAAGTAGCTCGGCTAGTTGCGGTGTTGTATTACTGTGCCCAATAACAACAACTACACCTTTTAGTTTTAGTAACTCATTTTTTAAATCACTTAGCTCACCTGCGTTATACACATTTACGTCGGTATTAAAATATGCCTGCAAAGGGGCCGCTGTTTGTAACGTGCGTTTATAGTTGCTGCTGAAAATATGTATATTTTGATACTCTTTGAAAAAAGTAACTAAATTATTTGCACGTGCCTTTCCCACCTCTGAGAGCGCTGGATTTTTACCCGTTAACTTTTCGCTATGACGAAACAAATATATCTCATCAGGTGCTGCAAACACTAAACTACAATTGAATGACATGACTAAAAAAGTGATTGATAATATTATTTTATTATTCATATTTTTTTACCTCGTTTGTATTCTAATAGCCTGTCGATAAATTCAGTCGTTAGCTCATTGATTACGCCGGTTTCAGCATTAACTATTAAGCTAAAACCAATATTTAAGTGAGGAAATACAACCACATCACTTCTATAACCTTGCACCCAGCCACTATGATAGTAAAGTGTTTCATCAGCATAGTTATAAACGCGCCAACCTAACCCATAATAAGCTTCATTAAGGTGTTTTTTCCACACCCTGCGATGCATTTCTTTTTTTGTATGTGTATAAGGGCGTGTTTGTTTTGCTAGAGTATCCAATGACAAAATATCAGGATATTGGCCCAGCTGCGCTCTTAACCAAATAGCCATATCACTTGCGCTAGCGTTCACACCCGCTGCAGGTCCCACTTTATAATAATTTTTTTTAAGCTTAGCGCTATACCAGCGCTTTTTACCCCGCACATGAGGTAGAGCATAATTATTGTCATGCACCATTTGTTCAAAACCTAAGCTCGCATCACTCATTTTTAATGGCTCAAAAATAGCTTCTCGTAACCACTGTCCGTAACTTTTTTCGGTGCTTTGTAATATCACATCGCCTATAAGACTAAACATAACGTTTTGATAGCCATAACATTCGCCGGGTTTGCAAATTGGTTTGACGCTAAGCAGCTTTTCAACAATACCTGGGTAATCCATACGAGATTCAATTAAATTGTCGTATGCATTAGGAACTAATCCACTTGAATGGCTTAAAAGATGAAACACCTTTAAATCATCTTGATAAACAGTCCCTTTAAAATCAGTTATGTATTCGCTAACAGGCTTATCTAATTCCAGTAGGCCGTTAGCAGCCAATTTAGCTGATAACGAGCCTGCAAATGTCTTCGAAACAGACGCGAGTCTAAACCGAGTATGCTTATTAACTTTTTGTCCATTTCGTGATTTAGTTACGCCCATGGTGTGGATGTAATCTGAATTGTTTATATTTACAATCGAAAGCGCTGCACCGGGTATACCTTTACTTTTTAATTTTTTTTGTGCGTAACGGCCGTACTTTTTTACAAATGCATCCCAATCAGGATCCGCTTTTGCTGCAAAACCCACAGAACTAAACAGCAAACACAAAGCAGATAGGCAATACAATAAAGAGTTGAGATACTTCATTTTTTATAAATTTTATCTTTTTAACTACATCTGCGCAGATAATATCATGAAGTTTTGTTTGGACTAACGTACAATACGACGATTATTTGGTTTTAAGCGAGTGTTTAGTACTTATGCGTTTTTTAGTTGTGTCACTTTTTATTTTATTAACAACTGGTTGTGCTATTACAAAGCAACCGGCCGAACCACTGGCTATGCCATTAAAGCCAACATTAAAAAGTCAGACCTATCAACTTGAGTACACTACAGAGCACTCATCTCCAAAAGTTAAATCGGTTCAACTTCCTGCACATAAAGTAGTTAGAAACCAAACAGTAAAAATCATTACCGATAAGGCAAGCGTAACCGATAAACTTCTATCGCAAATTAGCCAAGCACTGAACGATAAACAACTAAAAGTAACAACTAAAAATAACAGTGACTACACACTGACTATTCAGCAACTCGATTTAACTTTCACAGACGATACTAAGTACGCAATAAAGCAACCAGAGAAGCCATTTACTTTATATTCAAATGTTGCCCAGCAATACCCAACACAGCAGTGCGCTGCAATATTTGCACAAGTTAGTATGCGTCTCACGCACAAGTCATCGGGTGATGTTGTTTGGTTTGCTAAATCTTCAATCGACAGCGCAAGTTTTCATCGTGAACCACTAATTTACAATTTCACCGAAGAGCAAAAAATCACAAATGAGCTTGAGGTTGTCGCTTTTATTCATCAGCAAAACACTGACGAGGCCCGTATTGAAAGACTTGGCAAAGATATTCAAATCCCTCAGTACAAAACATTGTCAAAACTATCTAGCCTCACCAAACTTAGCGGTCCATGTAACAGAACAGAAGTAAGTGCATTAACACCTATGATGCAGTTTTACTTGAGTAGTATATTAATCGATAAAATTAAAGTTCAGTAAATTAGGGTCTGTTGATCTTTACGGATTAAAATTTGTTCAAACTAGGGGCTATTTAATCGCGGCGCGAGA
>NZ_PJAV01000079.1:0-13635 GCF_002836695.1 Pseudoalteromonas sp. 78C3 | reverse complement strand
CTGTCTGGGATTTGATAAATAGCCAAGAGCCCATGCCTAACTCAGTAGTGAAACCAAAGCTTCGACCGATGATAGTGTAGCATTTCACTGTGGCTCTCCACCGCTGTGGGCACTACGACATTACCAGGCTTCAAATTGTAGAAAGCCCGAATCTAACGATTCGGGCTTTTTTACGTTTGCAGAAAAGTAAAATACGCACAATTAACACACTTTCACATCAACACCTATCACGTAGGGCGGCCGAGTGCTGCGACTCCCGACGCTAAAATCACAACAAAAAGCCTCAATATCTCAGTCGGCCAATACAATAGCATTTGCTACGTGACCCTCCACCGCTGTGGGCACTATGACATTACACAAGCTTCACATTGTAGAGCGCCCGAATCTAGAGATTCAGGCTTTTTTACGTCTGTAGAAAAGTGAAATGTGCGCAATTAACACACACTCACATCAACATCCATCACGTAGGGCGAGCGTAGCGACTCCCGACGCTAAAATCACAACAAAACCCCTCAATATCTCAGTCGGCCAATACAGCAGCATTTGCTACGTGACTTTCTACCGCTGTGCACCATGACATTACACAAGCTTCACATTTTAGAGAGCCCGTTTCAAAAAGAGTCGGCTTTTTACATTTTTAGAAAAGTGATACAGGTATTTCTCTAGAGCGAAGCGTCTCTCAGTGAATAATCTACTTAATTTAACTAGTTAAAGTGGCATCGCCGATGCGAGTGCAGTATTTCACTGTGACGTCCTAACGCTGAGGGCACTATTGCACTGTACAAAGCTTCAAATTAAAGAAAGTCCTAACCGAAATAGTCGTTTTTTTGCATATATAGAATGTAAAAATATGAGTGAATAATATCAATTCAAATATATAAGCAGATTGGTATTATATAAAAAGTATGAGATCCTCATAAATCAAAGTTATTTTAAATTAATGGTATTAGTTAATGATTACTCGTTAACAAACCTCTGACTTAACTTGTTTATGAAGGCAATGAATACTAATATAATTTCATGACCTTATAACTAAAATTTATTGAGTTAGTTGTTTTAAAATTACTACCAATAATGATTGTGAGCTGTAACTAGATGCCCTATGAAACATTTTTAGATGACTCTACTTCGCTAGTTGAATTTACACGTATTTACTTAGCTATTTTTTATACTTTTGTTGCGGGCTTTTATACATTTAGAATTATTTATAAAAATCGAGACACACCATCAGGCGTTATTTATCCCGGAGATAAGTTTTGTACTAGTTGGTGGAACCATATGGTTTTTAAGTTTTTCAGAGCTGCTATTTGGTTTATATGTGTAATTAGAGTGTTTGTACCTGAGTTAGATAGCTACCTTGGGCTATTCCCAATTCTCAATGGCTGGCCAGGTGTATTATTTGGCGATATTTTATTGAGTGCAGGTTTTATTTTGACGATGTTTGTACATTTTCATATGGCAGCACTTTGGCGTTCAGGAATTGATCCTAAGGGACCACATGAGCTTAAAACATCAGGATTATATGAATACTCTAGGAATCCGATGTATTTAGGTGTTGTAGCTGCACAGGTGGGTTTCTTTTTAGCCTTACCTAGTATATTTAGTTTGACCTGTTTGGTTATTGGTTTTATAGCTATATATAGACAGACGTTAGTTGAAGAAGCTCATTTAGCTCATCGCTTTTCAATACAATATAAAGAGTACAAGCAACTAGTCCCTCGCTGGTTATAGCTTGGGATTAAGCTTTAAATACATGAAATTTTAACGCAAGAGTAAAGAAGTGTTCTGTGTTGAATTGCTAAAATCTAGCACGATAGACATAAATTAGATCACTTCTTTTTGTTTTATATACTTTTTCATAAACTCTTGTTTAGTAATTGCCTTTGAAAAAATGTAGCCTTGAATATAATCGCAAGCAAGCAGCTTTAATAGGTCATACTGTTTTTGTGTTTCAACACCTTCCGCTACCACCATTACATCTAGGTTGTGAGCCATAGTGATAATAGCCTTAACGAGAGCAATACTATTATCGTTTGATTCAATATCGCTTATAAATGAGCGATCTATTTTTAAAATGTCTATATCTAAGCGCTGTAAATACGCCAAAGAAGAATAACCAACACCAAAGTCGTCAATCGCTATGTCTATATTAATAGTGCTTAAGCGTTTTAATTGTCGCTGTATTGACGAATCTGGATCCATTAAGGTATTTTCAGTGACTTCAATTAAAATAGTGTTGGCGGGTAGTTGGTACTTTTTACTTGCAACAATCCATTCATCCACCCAGCAACCAGCGCGGTCAATTTCAAGAGGTGATGTATTTACACTGACTTGAATTGTCTTTTCACTTAAAACATTGAATTGGACGGTATCTTGAATTGCTTGAGATTTTACCCATTGGCCGATGTCGTTTATTAATCCGTTTTTTTCAGCGACAGGTATAAATTCATTGGGGCCTATTAGGCCTCGTTCAGGGTGGTTCCAACGAATAAGGGCTTCAGCTTTTGGTACTGATTTCCCATCAATTGAAAATATAGGTTGGTAATATAATTCAAATTGGTTTTTAACAATTGCAGTGCGTATCTCTTCTATCAGGCGACGCTTTTCTGTGGCTTTTTCTTCGATAGCATAGGAGAAAAACTCATAGCGATTCCGCCCTTTATTTTTAGATAAATACATCGCTTGATCAGCACGTCTAACGAGCTCTTCTACTGTTAAACCATCAGCAGGGAAAAACGTTAAACCTATGCTTGCGGTAACATAGACTGTTTCTTTTTTTATTTTAATGCTCTGCATTAAACTACTTTTTACAGCTTCGGCAATTTTTGATGCTTCATCTGGGCTATTTACACCCTCTAAAATTAATGTAAATTCGTCTCCACCTAAGCGTGCTACTGTATCTTTTGTTGTTATACAGCTTTGCAGCCTCGTTGCTACCTGG
Organism: Pseudoalteromonas sp. 78C3; assembly: GCF_002836695.1. Classification (NCBI taxonomy): domain Bacteria; kingdom Pseudomonadati; phylum Pseudomonadota; class Gammaproteobacteria; order Alteromonadales; family Pseudoalteromonadaceae; genus Pseudoalteromonas; species Pseudoalteromonas sp. 78C3. The sequence goes on along the minus strand of NZ_PJAV01000079.1, from coordinate 10,694 downwards.
TGTAATAATAAATCACCGTAGTCATGCCCAAGGCTGTCGTTTACTTCTTTAAAACCATCTAAATCTATAAATATAAGTGCGAATTTCATTCCTTCAACACTTATTAAGCTTTGTAGTTTCTCATAAAAATACCGTCTATTTGGTAAATCGGTTAACCCGTCTTGGTAAGCATATTGTTGCAACTGAATATTTGCATTTTCAAGTTCATTAGTACGAAGCCTAACTTGGTTTTCTAATGAACTTTCTCTTTGCTCAATGTTGTATAGCATATCGTTAAAACAAGAGGTTAATTGTCCTACTTCATCTTGTGATAGTTGTTTAGCGCGTAAGCTATAATCATGTGACGTTGTTATTTTATTTGCTGTTTGTGCTAAATATAAAATAGGGTTTAAAAAGCGGCGCCTTAGCAAAAGGGATAAAATGAGGCTGATAGCAAAGGTAAAGACCATCAAAATCATTATAAATTTAAAGTAAAAAGTGATTCTATCTTGAATGTAACTGTTGTTAGCGCGTATTTTTAATACGCCATAATCATGCATATCGAGCTGAAGGGGGGTATTAACCTCAATGCTTTGTTCTATTTCTTCATTTTCGGCTTGAGCAATAACAAGTTGTTCACCAGTCATACTCGTTACCATTATACTAATAACATCTGAGCGTATAAGTATTGGGTCTATAAGCTCTTGTACTGCATCTATGTCATTAAACATAAGTGCAGTAGTTATATTGGGTGAAAGCATTTTAGACAGCGACCCCAGGCTTTCTATTTGTTCTTCTTGAGCGCTGGTGATTTCATAAGCACTAAATACAATGGTTACTGTAGCGGTTGATACAAGTGCGACACTCATTAAGATGAATAATAATTTTTTGCTCATTGTATTTAATGCAAATAGTTTTTTCATTGCATTACCTATCTACAACGCGTGCAAGTCGTAGTACTTTTGAACTCATAGTAATGCCTGCATCTTTAAGCTGTTGTGGTGCAATTTCAAAGCGAATTTTACCACTGGAAAGAAAGAATCTGATATGGCCGCCATTTTCAATAAATGAGTCTGTTTCACCAATGACCATAATATTTTTTAGATCTAAAGGAGTTATGTTTTGCCACTGAGCAAATGTATCTGAGGTGATAAATAGCATGTTACACGCAGATGTTGTGACTTCATCAATAGTGACTAATTTATTATGTAAAGGTAATTTTTTTATAGTGCGATTTTTTAGAGCGGTGTTAGCCACATCAATAAAGTATTTATCAGGGCTACAAATAGTAAATTGATCAAGGGGTTCTAAATGAGAATCCCAGTGTCCAAAACGTGCAAAGTTATACAAGAAGCCTGCTTTTAGCATGTATTCTTTTTCAACAGCGTCAACGCTGGTACTTAAAAGTACCAAGGCTATCAAGCTTCTGTGAATTAGACTTCTTAATTTAATCATCTAATTAGCTTAGAAATTTGCTGAAATTGTAAACGTAATACATTCATCAATATAGTTTGGTAATGTATAGGTTTCGCGCGTATTACTGTACTCAATATGTGAACCTGAAAATAGGTTTTTACCCGAAACTGCAGTAGACCACACAGGCGTAGCCTGCCAATTCCAACTAATATCTAACGTTGTGTAATTATCAGTATTATATGCATTTGAGTTTACTGCTCGTAATGTCGCAAACACGTTATGGTTGGTTAAAAAAGAATAATCGGCTTTTGCAAATAACTGCCTGTTTTTAGAGTCATACCCGATAGCGGGCTCTACTCTAGGAGGTAAATCGTAGTTATAATCGGTGTAACTATAACCAAACTCAGTATTGAGATTATCAATTGGTTGCCATGATACTACTAAGTCGAGCCCTTTAGTGGTTGTGTCTGCTACAGATGCAAAGTCTAAATCTATACGAGTCATTGTTAGTGCTTGAAATACTTCTGGAATTCTCCCTGCTAGAAATAAATCAAGTATAGGAGTGAATTGTTCAGCATGCGTATTCATATCAATAACCGCTACGTTTTTAGCATCGGTATAATAAGTAGAAAGATCTAATGACCAATCGTTAGCAGTAAAACGGTAGCCTAATTCATAAGATAGATAGTTTTCTGATTTAACTTTGTCATTACCATTTAGGTAGGTTGCAATTCGGTAGTCGTCTATTTGGTCAAAGCCTGAACTTAAACCGGTAAGATCTTTAATTTCTGTACCATTAACTTTAAAATTATCGTTAAACTCAATTAATGTTGGTGTACGCACACTTCGCGATATTGCGCCCCAAGTAAGATGGTTATCTACTGGTTTGTATATAAGTCTTGCTGATGGTTGATTTTCCCAGCCAGTTAAATCGTTATGATCAAGCTTAGTACCAATAATAAAGTCGAGAGTGTCAGGAGTCACATTATATTGAGCTTGAACAAGTGCACCATATTGTTTGAGGCTATCAAAGTTTTTATCGCTATCTAAAAATACACTTTCTGCGAAAGATATAGAATTGTATCGGTAGTTCAACCCCCAATCTAACTGTAGAGATTGATATATAAAGTTCATTTGATAATCAATATCTATCGATTCAAAGTCTTCTTTAATATAATTTTGAGAGCCATTTTGTTTAAGCCAAGAAATTTGTAGCATTTGATTGGCATCTGGCGACATTCTGTTTTCAAGGCGCGCCATTATGCGCGAGTCTGTTCGCTTTAAATCATCTGAAAATGAAATGTTTTCGTTGGTTTCATCGACAACACCTCGGTAGTTTTGGCCAAGTGTGGAATGAGTTACATCACCCTGAAGTAGCGCAGACCACTCATCATTAGGGGTAAAGTCAGCTCTAAAACCTAAAGAGTTTTGTTTGGTTGTGTCATTAGGGGGAAGTGAGATCCCTTTTTTTGATTCATTAGCATCTTTTAAGTGCCCATACACACGGTAGCTGCCTATGTTACTTATATCACCACCGTAGCGAAGATTAGCATCAACATTTATTTGATTACCAGTTGTTACACTTGCGTATCCACCGCGAGTATCAATACTATTTTTAGTAATGATATTAATAACGCCATTATTTGCGTTACTTCCCCAAAGTAATCCGCCTTGTCCGCGTATAACTTCAATACGTTCAATATCGTACAAAGGAACGTTGAGTGTTTCCCAATAAACAGCGGCAAACTTTGGGGTATATAAGCTTTGTCCGTCAATCATAACCAATAATTTGCTTGAAAAGCGAGAGGCAATGCCTCTTGAGGAAATAGCCCATTGATTGTTATCGAGCTGACGGACAATTAAACCCGGCACCATTTTTAGTGCTTCAGGTACTGATGTAGCACCAGATTTAGTAATTTGTTCTTTACTTAATACATAAATAGATGAAGCGGTATCAAATGCTGATTGTGCTCTTTTCATCGCAGAAGTCGCTTGCACATCCATACCCATTAAAGCATCAAGATCGAGGTCTTCATCTTCAAACGGCTCAGCCGTTACAAGAGGGCACACAAAAAGTAATGGCCAAAATAAACGTTGTGATATTTTCACCCAAAAGTCTCCTGCGCAATCAAAAAATCAAAAACAATGACTGTTTTTGTAATACATGTGATATCACACAATATTAACATACATTAACAGCGTAAAAGTATAAATGCGATTAAATCAAAACAACTAATTTTGTAGTAGTTAAAAAATTTAACTTCGGCCAATAAAACAGTAAAATTTAAAAAATAAAGTAGATACATTTTATACAATTACATTTATTAAAGAGTCAAAAAATAGAAGTTACTGAGAGTTATATGATTATATACTATTTAAAATTTAGTCTATTTTTGAAGGACTTCAAAGTATTTTGCGCTTATTGATTATTTAACTTTGCATTTCATGCTTTTACAAGGGCGATATTAATTATACGTGCACGATTAATCTAACTTTGTATTAACTATTATTGTAGTTTCAATTACCTTTGCTTTTATTAAAGGTATATAGAATACTTAAATTCGCTTGGTTTTGCTTTGAAGGCACCAAAGTATGGAAAAAAATGAATTAATTAATGTAGAAGAAGTACTCGATTTAATGCTTGATGCCGTTTGTGTGGTAGATAAACAAGGCACATTTTTTTTTGTAAGCGCAGCATTTGAGCAAATTTTTGGTTATACGGCCGACGAAGTTGTAGGCAAAAAAATGATTAACTATGTTTACGAAGGTGATCATTATAAAACGCATAATGCCGTAACATCGCTATTGTCTGGCGAAACGGTGAACCCTCGCTTTGAAAACCGTTGGATGAGAAAAGATGGTCAAGTAGTTCATATATTATAGTCTGTTCGTTGGTCAGAGCAACATCAAGTAAGAATTGCTGTCGCGCACGATATAACTGAACGTAAAGTAATGGAAGATCGACTCCATTATATGGCACGGCACGATGTGTTAACTGGCCTACCAAATCGATCATTATTGATGAATCGATTAGAAAAAGTAATTATTAGTGCAACCAGAAACAACACGTTTTTTTCTTTACTGTTTATAGACATAAATGGCTTTAAAGCAGTAAACGATACTCACGGACACGAAATTGGCGATAAGCTTTTATGCGCTATAGCAAAAAGGCTTTCAGCGTCAGTAAGGCATTACGACACAGTAGGGCGTTTAGGCGGAGACGAATTTTTAATTATTTTAGATAACTTAAGTTCTAGCCACGAAACCGTCAGAATAAAAAATAAAGTCCTCACTGAGTTTAAAGCCGTCTTTAAGTTAGATGACGTACTACTAAATATTTCACCCAGTATAGGAATTGCAAATTACCCCGAGCACGGCCAAACAGATCACGAACTCATAAAGTATGCTGATGAAGCTATGTACAAAAACAAACAACAAGGCTTAGATAACGTAACCTATTTACCTCAATAACTAAGCTGAACTATCACCTTAGCTTAAACAATAGTCACAGCGCCCTTAACTACAATGCCTTACTTGCCGACATATTTTTTAATATCGGTTTGACAGTGCTGCGCTAAAAAGTCGATGAAAGCACGCACTACCGTTTGCTGATAATTACGTCATAAATAAACTGTCCACAAATTATATCCAGGTGATAATGAAGGCGATTACCGTATCGGCAGTAATACATTTTTTACTAATGATGCAGGCGAAAGCAAGGTATCGGTCACTGATTATGCAACTGCAATGGTTGATGAAGCGCAAAATGCGGCGCACGTTAATAATCATATTAGTATTGCCTACTAATATGGTTACTAATCAAAAGCGTTTGATTATTTAGATATAACAATACTGGCTCACAAGGTTAAAATAATTTAATCTGAGCGTATTAATTCTTATTAAATTATTTGCCTTATGAGCCTTCTTTTTTCTCTTGCGTTAGCAAGCCTTCCCGCTTTACCAGAGCCAGTTGCTAATAATGCTGTGGCTAAAGTTACAGTACAAAACCAAACCTATTTTTTAAGCTTTATGGGGCTGGGGCGCGATAAACAGCATTCGTCAGTGCATAACAAAGTGTGGGCGCTTAAAGTTGGCGATTCACAGTGGCAATCTAAAACTGGTGTGCCTTCAAGCTTGCCACTAAAAGGGCGCTTAGCAAGCACCGCAGTCGGTTTAGGCGAGTACGCCTATGTGTTTGGCGGCTATACGGTAGCAGAGGATCATACTGAAGTTTCAAGCCCCGACGTATATAAGTACGACGTAATAAAAGATACCTACACTCATCTTGCGAGCATGCCAGTACCCGTAGACGATAGCGTCGCGCTGAGCTACAAAGCGCGTTACATTTATCTAATTAGCGGTTGGCATAACGATGGCAACGTAAACTTAGTGCAAGTGTACGACACGCAAAATAATACATGGCAACAAGCCTCGCCATTTTTAGGTGAGCCCGTATTTGGCCAAGCTGCTGCAATTAGCGATAATACCATTGTTATTTGTGATGGCGTTAAAACACAAGCTAATCCTGATTCGCGTCGCTCGTTTGCAGGTGTAGCACAGTGTTTAAAAGGCACAATAGATTCAACTAATCCACAAAAAATAGATTGGCGTACGTTGCCTCATCCAACGGGCACCGCTCACTATCGAATGGCAGCTACCAGCTATAATGGCAATATTTATATGATGGCAGGCTCTAATAACCCATATAACTACAGCGCAATAGGCTACGACGGCAAACCTGCATCAGCAAGTGATCATGTTTGGCGCTTTAGTATCGAAAAAAACGAATGGCAGATTTTATCCCCAGTTGAAGTAAAGAGCATGGATCATCGTGGTTTACTTGAGCACAGCGGTGTTTTATATCGAATTGGCGGTATTGATAACAGTCAGCAAGTAAGCGCTAACGTACTCGGTTACGAGGCGCCAAAGTGAACACCCTTTACATTACCGGGGCGGGAGTCAGCGCAGCCAGTGGTATTCCCACCTTTAGAGGGGAGGACGGTTATTGGACCATTGGCAGTAAAAATTATACGCCTATGGAAATGGCAACGCGCGCGATGTACCAAAATGCCCCTAAAGAGTTTTTAGCATGGTATTACCATCGCTTTGCAACGTATCGCAACCATGGCCCAAACGACGTACACCATTGGCTAAGTGACAAAAACCTAATTACTCAAAACATAGATGGGCTTGATGGCAAAGCGGGTAATAAAAATTACATTGCTATTCATGGCAGGCTTGATCAAATGACCTTATTTCATGAGCAAGGTGAGCCAGTCACGCCACTTGCCACCCCGTGGGATAGTGTAGAAGAAAGCCGCCTGCAAGAGTCTCTTTTTGAGCTATTTAATATTCAAAACCAAACGCCTGTGCTAAACCATTCATTTAAGCCCTTTGTTTTATTATTTGACGAGTACTACACCGAGCTTTACAGAATAACAGAAGCACAACAGCGTATGCTCAACGCCGATAAAATTGTATTTATGGGCACCTCGTTTAGCGTTAATATTACGCAAATGGCAATTGAAATAGCCCGAAATTACGACATTCCTGTTGAAGTGGTTGACCCTGAGCCTGCACATATTTTGCATGCTAACGTCACATATAAAAAAATGAATGCATTAGATTACATTCAATCTAATTAATAAGTGCTATATTTCAAGGAGATTGATAATGTTTTCTTAAATATTACAATCTCTTTATATAATATTAACGAGTCAAAAATGTTATTATTATCCTGATTATAACAATACTAAAGAGATCTGAATGAGCGACTTAACTGCAATAGCAAACTTGTCCATTTTACTTGTAGAGCCTTCAGAGGTTCAGCAAAAAATAATAATAAAATCGCTTTTAGAAAGTGGTGTAAAACAAGTTGAAACTGCATCTACACAAACACAAGCGCTTAGCTTATTAGCAAGTTATCACCCTGATCTAGTTATAAGCTCTATGTATTTATCTGACGGGACAGCCGATTCACTATTGCAAGAAATAAGATCAAACCCTATCACCGAGCATCAACCTTTTATGCTTATATCGAGCGAGCGTAATAAAAAATACCTTGAGCAATTACGCCAATCGGGTGTCCTAGCTATTTTGCCTAAGCCTTTTAGCGCAAAAGCCATTACCCGCGCTCTTAAAGCAACTTTAGATATTATAAGCGAAGAAGAAGTAGAACTTGATCATTTTGACGTAACATTACTAAGAGTGCTGGTTGTAGATGATAGCCGCTTTGCGCGTAAACACATTATTCGTGTTCTTGCGGGTATGGGAATACCCGCCCCGATAGAAGCTGAAAACGGTAAAGAAGCTATTGAGCACTTAAACAACCAATCGTTTGACTTAATTGTAACCGACTACAACATGCCAGAAATGGACGGACGAGAACTAACAGAAACCGTTAGAAGCTCAAATAGTTACTCACATATTCCTATTTTAATGGTGAGCTCAGAGGCAAACGAAACGCACCTAGCAAATATAGCTCAAGCGGGAGTTGATGCTATTTGTGATAAACCGTTTGAACCGGCCACAGTGCGAGAATTATTGTTTAAAATAATGTCTTAAAAGTAAGTACAAGCGTAGGACGGTAGGACGGTTATTATTTGGCCTACGCTTATCTTTAAAATACATTTACTATTACAGTTTTCCTAATCTATAAATGAGTAATGCAGTTTTTTTAATGTTTTTATCAAGGCTGGTTAAATCGGCTGTTTCGTTTTTAGTGTGCGCGCCGCTGCCCATTAAGCCCAAACCATCAAGCGCCATATCAACATGGCTTGCCGCAAACGAAATATCTGCAGCGCCTGCATTACGTGGGTTTGCTGCTACTACTTTGTTGAAGCCTAAATCATGGCTTGCGTCGCTGTATAATTCTAATAGCTTTTTATTGCCATCAGTTAATGCCATTGGCGGGTAACCGTCTTCAAAAATAAGCTCTGCTTTACTGCCATTTAAACTGTTGCTAGCAATAAGTTGCATTGATCTTTTTGCGTTTTCTAATTGTTTTGGTGAAAGTGCGCGTAAATCACCTGCTACATGCACGGTTTGTGCTATTACATTACTTTTACCAAACGCCGTTGCTGACGAATTAGCACTGTCGTAATCGGCATTTGTACCGCCTACAATAAGCCCCGGGTTAAACGTTAAATTAGGTTGCGTGGCAAGCTGCTCTCTAAAATCATTTAAAATACGTGATGTCTCGTAAATAGCGCCATAACCAACGCTTTCGCTAAATATTTGCGAAGAATGCGCCGCATTTGCCGTTACGTTTAGCGTCCAACCGGTATAACCACGGCGCGCCGCCATGGCAGTTTTAATATTGTTATCGCCATTTTCATAACCAAGCGCTACGTCAGCCCAAATTGCCGCATCAACAATAGCTTGTTTAGATAAGCTAAGCGGGCGACCGCTGCTTTCTTCATCGCCGGTTAGTAACACTTTTATGCTTACATTTTCGAGTAAATTAAGGGCTTGTAAGCTTTTAAGTGCAGTAATTATTACCGTGTTACCGCCTTTCATATCGGCAACGCCTGGGCCACTTGCGGTGTTTTCATCAAGCTGTTTGTAGGTAGTAAAGTTATCATTTTTGTCAAATACCGTATCTAGATGGCCGATCATCAGTATTTTTATTGCATCGGGATCATTACTCTCATGGGTTGCTAATACATGTCCTGCGCGGTTAAACGCACTGCCATCAAGCCATTCTACTTTAAAACCTATGGCTTTAAGCTGCTCGCTTGTCAGCGCACCTACTTTTTTTACACCTTCAATATTAAGCGAACCGCTATTAATATTTACGGCTTGCTTTATTTCTTGCAATGCTTGGGGAATGTTTTTATCGACCTGTTTTACTATTTCACGCTCGTTTTTATCAAGCGCTGCATGGCATGTAAGCGACAGGGTACTCGCAAGGGTAAAAATAAGTGCATGGCTAAATTTTAAAAATGACATAACAGCATAATAAGTGAGAAATAAGAATATTTAATATGAAGTAAAAATACAGAGGATTCAATAGGAGTAGGTTGTGATTTTTAACTAATTTTATAAGTAATAACGAGCTACAAGTTTAAGGGTGAACGCGTTATTAGTTTAAACACAGGTATTTAAAATATAATCTTTTAACTAATAATCAAGCTGTGCAACTAAACAGCAATTTGCCTGATATTACTGACCTCCACCATTTTGGATTTTTGCTACATTTAGAAAAGTTGAGACTGAACTAACTGTTTACAAATACTTATTTTATAGCTAGGGTAAAACCATTGTAATATAAGAACATTTGTCATTTTTAGGCGACAAATGACGTAGACTAAATTGTAAGATTTATAGGTATAAACAATGAGTAACTTAGTTGTATTAATAACGGGTGCTAATAGGGGAATCGGTTTCGAATTAGCCAGACAATACCTTATAAATGGATGGACAGTAATTGCTACCTGTAGAAATCTAGAAACGGCGGTTGGTTTAGTTTCATTGAAAGGTAAGTTTCCAAATAAATTGTCTATTGAATTAATGGATATCACTTGCCCTGAAAAAATTAAGACGTTGGCAAGTAAACTTAATGAGGAAAATATTAAATTAGATTTAATAGTAAATAATGCGGGATATTTGGATCGAGAAAACACAAGTATCCATACTATTAATTATGCTAATGCTGAAATGTCTTTTAAGGTGAATTCACTTGGACCACTATATTTAACTCATTGCTTTTTACCTTTAATAAATAAAAAACGCTTATGTAAGATAGCCGTTATTTCTTCTGCTATGGGATCTTTGTCGCTAGAACAAAGTGTGGATTGGTATGGTTATCGAATGTCTAAAGCAGCAGCCAATATGCTAGTAGTGAACTTATCACAAGAACTTGTTAATGATAATGTGGCTGTGGTAGCTGTTCACCCCGGTTGGGTTCAAACCGATATGGGTGGCTCTACAGCAAGTGAAAATGTTGTAGATTCGGCTCTTGGAGTTATGAACGTTATTCTGAATTTATCTATTGATAATACGGGAAAGCTTTATAGTTTTAATGGTGATGAGTTACCGTTCTAATAAATATAACAACACGCTATGAGGTGGATAACTAGTAAAGTCAGCTATTAATTGCAAATTTTAAAACTGCTGAGCCTCTTCGTTTTAAGGCTATTAAATACGTCAATTCATCGTAGGGTGTTAACGCGGTTTAAGATCCATAACCCATTCATGCAGCGCTCTAGGTATGTAAGTGAGAAATAAGAGTATTTAACATGAAGTAAAAATACACAGGATTCAATAGAAGTAGATTGTGATTTTTAACTAATTTTATA
>NZ_PJAV01000078.1:0-13682 GCF_002836695.1 Pseudoalteromonas sp. 78C3 | reverse complement strand
TGAAGAATTGACTAATCAAGGCTTACTTAGTGCGACCGATGGTAAATTAGCTGGTATTGCAAGATCAATGAAAAACGCAGCACTTCCTTTACTCGGTGGCTTTTTTACTAAACAGCTTTTTGGTATGTCTCTTGATGGCGTCGAAGCTTTATTTGAAAAGGAGCAAGAGAGTGAGGGGGCTTCTGTCACAGGGGCTGAACAGTCTGGTTTGTCAAAAGATATTACTACTGTTGCTTCTTCAATCTCTACAAAGGCAGCTGAATTAGCAATAAAAGAGTATCAAACAACAAAAAATGCTATAGGCCATTTTAGGGAAAATTTAAGGCTATTAGTGGAAGGGTTAGAGGGTGAAACTTCATTTAAAGCTCCTTTATTTATTTTGATTGATGAATTAGATCGTTGTAAACCTTCTTATAGTATTCAACTATTAGAAACTATTAAGCATTTATTTAATGTTGAAGGCGTCTACTTTATTGTCGCTACTGCATCAGAGCAGCTAAGTCACTCTATCAATGCTGTATACGGAGAAAAATTTGAATCTAAACGTTATTTAAATCGTTTTTTTGATCAAGAGTACTCGTTAAAAAGTCCTGACAAAGAAGAATATTGTAACTTTATTTGGTCAAAGTATTTACCTAATGAAACAGTTTTTGTTCCGGTTTTCCAAGCAGGTAATAAATCAGAAGATATAATAAATATTGGCATACTCAGTAAGGTTGCTGAGCATATGCGGGCCGGTTTAAGGGATATTGAACAAGCCGTTAAGCTTTTATATTCAATTCAATTAACGCAAGAAAAAACTGATTATCTATTTTCATTACCCTTGTTTTATATCATCACTTTAAAAATCAGGCACCCTCAAGTTTATTCTCACTTTAAAAATGTATGGAATAGGAATGCTAAATCGGCTTTAAGTGATGAGCAGCATGTTAAGTTTATAAGCGATGAATTTGAATATAATATGGCTTTTGTTGGGAACACAGCTTATAGAATTGAGGAATCAATGCATATAATTTGCGATCCAAATACTGAGCTTACAAAGGTTTATCCGAGTCACCATCTTCGAAGTGAGCCTAAAAAGGGTCTTAAAGACTTTATTAAAGATGGAATGTTTGAAGCTAACCGCGTTCGCAACTTTAAAATGGAAAAGAACTTTTCAACTTATATACAAATAGTTGAGCAGGCCGGGCAACTATTATAATTATTGAAAGGCAGTCAGCTGAGCCACCTAGTTATTACTCTTTAGTGGCTCAACTTTTTACACGGTAATAGATTACTAATGCCACGACATTATTTTAATAAGCTGTCTTCTACTTTATTGACAACCTTAAGCGCTTTCAACCTATTAAAAGGGCACAAAAAAAGCGACTACCCAATATGGTGTCGCTTTTTTAGTAAGTCGTATTAGCTTACTTATAAAAGGCTTCAACAGTGCCTTTTCTTGTAAGTAAAAGTGGTTGTCCGCGACGATCAAGGCCTTTTGGAGATGCAAACTTTATCCAACCTTCGCTGATGCAGTATTCTTCAACATCAAAACGCTCTTTGCCGTTGAACGTGATACCAATATCGTGTTCAAAAACTTCTTCCACATGATGTGGGCTACGTGGATTAATAGAAAGGCGATCTGGTAAAGCAGGTTTTGCGGTAGTGTCGTTCATGGTCATATTCTATATTGAATGAAGTATGCGCTATTGTAGGCAATACAAAGCTTTCGCTCAAGAGAGATAGTAGTAAATGTGTTTAAAAATGTACTAATTAATGAGTTGTGTATACAAATGAGATTGCGCTTGGAAAATATTTACAGAGGAGGTTTTGAAGATATTCGACTAAATAATTATAAAGGTAAATATATTAATGGGTTATCTCTAACCCATTAAATTGTGTAGCAATTAGATGCTAACAATGTTCTCAGCTTGTGGGCCTTTTTGACCTTGAGTAACAGTAAACTGTACACGTTGGCCTTCAGCTAAAGTTTTAAAACCGTCGCCAGAGATTGCGCTAAAATGTGCGAACACGTCTGCGCCAGATTCTTGCTCGATAAAACCAAAACCTTTTGCTTCGTTAAACCATTTTACTGAACCAGTAGTTGTAGTAGACATAATATGTATCCTAAAAAATTAATATAAGTGTGCCTGAAAAGAGGCGATTGAGCCGGAAAAAATAGTTAACTTGAGGATATCGCGTAGGATTATTACTAAAACAACGGGGTACTAACAAATAAAACAAAACTTCTTTCAAACTAGTATTCAAAATGGGTTATTGCTAACCCATTAAATTGTGTAGCAATTAGATGCTAACAATGTTCTCGGCTTGTGGGCCTTTTTGACCTTGAGTAACAGTAAACTGTACACGTTGGCCTTCAGCTAAAGTTTTAAAACCGTCGCCAGAGATTGCGCTAAAATGTGCGAACACGTCTGCGCCAGATTCTTGCTCGATAAAACCAAAACCTTTTGCTTCGTTAAACCATTTTACTGAACCAGTAGTTGTATTAGACATAATATGTATCCTAAAAAATTAATATAAGTGTGCCTGAAAAGAGGCGATTGAGCCGGAAAAAATAGTTAACTTGAGGATATCGTGCAGGATTATTACTAAAACAACTCGGTACTAACAAATAAAACAAAACTTCTTTCAAACTAGTATTCAAAATGGGTTATTACTAACCCATTTTAACGAAAGCAATTAGATGCTAACGATGTTTTCAGCTTGTGGACCTTTTTGACCTTGAGTAACAGTAAACTGTACACGTTGGCCTTCAGCTAGAGTTTTGAAACCGTCGCCAGAGATTGCGCTGAAATGTGCGAAAACATCAGGACCAGATTCTTGCTCGATGAAACCAAAACCTTTTGCTTCGTTGAAAAATTTAACTGTACCAGTTGTAGTATTAGACATAATAGTATCCTAAGAATTAATAAAAGTGCGCCTTAAATTAGGCAATTTAACAGGAAGAAAACATACATTTAACTGAGGATAACGCGAAGGATTATTACTAAAACAACGTGGTACTTACAAATAAATAGGGTTTTCTGTCAACCCGATGCCAAGCAGGATAACAGTAAATTGAGCTATATACCAAGCCCTATTGTAAATTTATTTTAGAGTAAGTGCTTTATTTGTTTGTTTGTTTTTTAACTAACAGGCTATGATTGAGGTGATCTTTTTTGCTTTTAAATTGAAAGTAAATTTATATTAATCAAATGTTTATGTTTATTTTGGCATGTGCTTCTAGAGTAGGTAAAACACCAGCTTTAGGTGGTTAAAACATGACCTAACCACCTACTGAAATTTTTTGATATATACCTTAAATAACCTAATTCATTAGCTCCAAATTACAAATCCAAGTATTAATAATGCAATCCAAAGTGTTTCAGCCACAATTAAAATAATGGGTTTCATACCTACTTCGGTAAGCTTTCCTAAATTAGTTTTCATACCGTTTGTACACAATATTCTTACTCTAAGTTTAATAAATAGCACCCTACTGGAAGGATGGTTCTTAATTATTTCAATAGGAATTTATCTCGGAGATGCGTTATGTAATATGTAAGTCATTATGATGAATCATGCCGCGTTTACAGCAAAGCGGCTGATCAGTGGATGAAAAACCAGCAGAGAGCCATCAAGGTAAGGCTTGTTGTCTTTAAAAAATATTTAATGGTTACGCGCTAAGATTGCTAATTAGCAGTTTAAGTCCGTTTAACACGTTGCGCTTTTTTTGTGACTTATTTTTGTAATAGTTTAGTCATTTTACTTTCATCAAAATTACCTTTATCAGTCACATCTGTTTTCTATAGTGCAGCGGTTGATCTTTTTTGTGTTTACACATTTCAAAAAATAACCACTAAACAATGGGAATTACGGATGAAAATTAAAAAAGTCGCTGCGGCAATCGCGCTAACATTTGCGTTTAGCGCAGTTAGCCATGCTGATGTACTACCGCAAAGCCAAAAAGAAAGCAGCTGGTATAGCGCTGCGCAAACTAAACTAACAACAAAAACAGCACAAGCGCAGGCTACACAAGCCACTAAAGCTAAAAACGTCATTTTATTTGTGGGCGATGGCATGGGTATTTCTACACTTACCGCCGCACGCATTTTACAAGGGCAGCGTAATAACCAATCTGGCGAAGAAGGTTATTTAAGCTTTGAAGAGTTCCCATACTCTGCACAAGTTAAAACGTATAACGTAGATGCTCAAACTCCCGACTCAGCCGGCACGATGACGGCTATTATTTCGGGTGTAAAAACCGATGTGGGCGTTATTGGTGTAGACGAAGATATTGAACGCGGCGTGTGTTCAACAGTGGCAGGTAACGAGCTAATTACCGCAACTGAATTGGCTGAAATTAAAGGGTTATCTACCGGTATTATTTCTACAGCACGTATTACTCATGCAACCCCTGCTGCCACGTATGCTAAATCGGCTGACCGTAACTGGGAAGACGTATCAGATATGCCAGAAGATGCCGTAACGGGTGGCTGTGAAGACATTGCATCGCAATTGGTTAACTTTGAAAAAAACCTAGAAGCACGATTTGTAGGTACCGACGTAGACGGTCTTGATTTTGTAATGGGTGGCGGTCGTCGTCACTTTTTACCAAAAGACGAAACAGCTAACTCAACAGATGCAGTAAGCGCTATAGAAGGTGACCGTACTGACGAGCGCAACCTAGTAACTGAGTGGCAAAGACAATACCCAGATGCTACGTACGTAATGGATCAAACAGGCTTTGATGCAATAGCAGACGATGCCACTAAAGTATTTGGTTTATTTAACGAATCCCACATGCAGTACGAAGCTGACCGCGCAAATGATGTAGCGGGCGAGCCTTCACTTACCGATATGACCACTAAAGCAATTGAAGTGCTTGGTAAAAACGATAACGGATTTTTCTTAACGGTTGAGTCGGGTCGAATTGACCACGCGCACCACGCGGGTAATGCATACAACGCGCTTAACGACACCATTGAGTTTGCTAAAGCCGTGCAAGCAGCGATAGATAACACCAATCCAGAAGAAACCCTTATTTTAGTAACCGCCGATCACAGCCATGTATTTACAATTGCTGGCTACCCTAAGCGTGGTAATCCAATTTTAGGTCAAGTAGTTGCAGTAGGTTCAACAACACCAAGCCTAGCCGCCGACGATATGCCGTACACCACGGTCGGTTACGCAAATGGCTTAGGTTTTAGAAATCTAGGCGACGAGACTGATGCTGATGCAAGTTACACAAGTGCTGCTGTAGCAGGGCGTGTTGAGCTAAATGGCGTTGATACAACAACCCCAGGTTTTCACCAAGAAGCAACTGTACCAATGGGCTCAGAAACACACGCAGGTGAAGACATATCTTTACATGCAAAAGGTCCTGGTGCTCAGCTAGCACAAGGCGTAATTGAACAAAACGTTGTATTTCATTTAATTAATCAAGCTCTTGAACTAACTCAGCAATAATGGCGGCTAACATGAACAAATTAACGGTACTTTCTTTGGCAGTAATGGTCGCGCTAGCAGGTTGCTCGAGTGACGATAACAAAAATGAAAACAATATTATCGCAGTAGATAACGCTATTGCAGTGGGCTCTGAGCAGTGTATTAATGGCGGTGTAGAGACGCAAGTAGGCGCAGATACCAATAATAACGACGTGCTAGATAGCGACGAAGTTAACTCAACTAATTTAGTGTGTAATGCACCTGCTACGTCGTTAACAAGCGAGCAGTTAGCCTCGCTCACTAGTAATACATGGTTTAGTGAAGCACAAACAAAATTAGGCGCTGCACAAACAGCCAATAGCAACATTGTTACAGAATCAGGCAAGGCTAAAAACGTAATTTTATTTGTGGGCGATGGTATGGGTATTTCTACCATAACCGCAGCACGTATTTTAGCGGGTCAGTTAGAGGGCGAAATGGGTGAAGATCACCAGTTAAGCTTTGAAACTATGCCTTTTTCGGGCTTTGTAAAAACATACAACGTAGATGCGCAAACGCCAGATTCGGCAGGAACAATGACTGCAATGGCATCGGGTGTTAAAACCGACGCAGGCGTTATTGGTATTGATGAAGCAGTTGAACGTGGTAATTGTGCATCAGGCAAAGGGCACGAACTTGTTACCTCGTTAGAGCTTGCTGAAATTGCAGGCAAAGCAACAGGGATTATTTCTACAGCGCGTATTACTCACGCAACACCCGCTGCAACGTATGCTAAATCGGCAGAGCGTAACTGGGAAGATATCTCCGATATGCCAAAAAGTGCCGCAACATGTGAAGACATTGCATCGCAACTGGTTAACTTTGAAGCCAACTTAGAAGCACGCTTTAGTGGTGTTGATGTAGACGGTATTGATGTAGTAATGGGCGGCGGTCGTCGTCACTTTTTACCAAAAGATGCCGCGTTTAATTCAGCCGATGCAGTAAGTGCTGTTGAAGGGGATCGTACAGATAACCGCGACTTAACCGCAGAGTGGAAAACGCAATATCCAAATGGCACGTACGTAATGGATCAAACTGGTTTTGATGCAATAAGTGACGACGCCACTAAAGTGTTTGGCTTATTTAACGAGTCCCACATGCAGTACGAAGCTGACCGCGCAAACGATGTAGCAGGCGAGCCTTCGCTTTCACAAATGACCGAAAAAGCAATAAGCGTGCTTGATAACAACGAGCAAGGTTTTTTCTTAACGGTTGAGTCGGGTCGAATTGACCACGCGCATCATGCGGGTAATGCTTATAACGCGTTAAACGACACTATTGAGCTTGCTAAAGCCGTTAAAGTGGCGATGGAAAACACCAACCCAGAAGAAACATTAATAGTTGTAACTGCCGATCACAGCCATGTATTTACCATTGCTGGTTACCCTAAACGCGGTAACCCAATTTTAGGTAAAGTGGTTGCAGTAGGTGCAACTGAGCCAAGTTTAGCTGCCGACGATATGCCTTATACAACGGTTGGTTACACCAATGGTGGTGGCTTTAGAAACCTAGGTAGCGAGACTGATGCCGATGCAGGTTACGCGTTTGCACCGGTTACAGGGCGTGTTGATTTAACAGATGTTGATACAACAACACCTGGTTTTCATCAAGAAGCACTGGTACCAATGGGCTCAGAAACACATGCCGGTGAAGACGTAGGCGTTTATGCAATGGGACCAGGTGCACACTTGGTAACAGGCACAAACGAGCAAAGCTTTTTATTCCATGTAATGGACTTTGCCGCTGACTTTGTAAAAACAGCAGACGAAAAACTAGCGCAATAAATACCGGCTAGTTATAAATTTAGTTAAATATATCTAAATAAAAAACCCCGCCTACTTTGCGGGGTTTTTGTCATTAAACTGACATTTATAATCGTTATGTTATTGCCATAAACTTGAAATATAAATAAGAGATAGCTAAATGAAAAAAGCGTTATTAATAATTGCCACGCTTGTGAGTACAAGTAGCTTTGCCTCGCAATGTGATATTGATGCCAAGCATTTAAAAGCCGATTATAAAATTACCAACAGTCATAAAGCGCAGCAAAGCAGCGAGTCACTTACCCTTTGGCGAAACAATCAGCAAGTAGCGCATCAAAGTGAAGTAATAACCGAGCTTTGGCAGCACTTAGCCAATAATCAAATACGCCCAATACGTTACTTTAATGCTCAGCAACGCGGCATAGAATATCAACCATCTGAAGTACGCGGCGTACAAAATTGGAGTGCTAAAAGTCAGCTGGTGGATAACCACTTAATCGAAAAAATGACCTTAGTAAGCACACAAGGCAAAGGCTGTGATGAAGTGAAAAACTATACACTGAGCGAAAATGGCAACGACTTTAACCTCGCCTTTATTACGCATTCAAAGTTAGTTAAAACATTTAGTATTAGTAATAAAAAAAGCCAAACAAGTACATTGCTAAGCCTTAATAATGTAAACACTAATGAGCCATTAATTACCGCTCAATTTGCACAGTGGGATCGCTTTCAAACCACCGATTACGCCGACATTGGCGATAACGAAGGCGACCCATTTTTAGCTAAAATGATAAACCTTGGTTTTATTGAGCACGGCGCAACTGGCTTTTATAACCAGCAGGGCGAGGCTATTCAAGGCGGGCATCACCACTAGTTTTTAAATGTTGTAGTTCATAGCTGAAAGAATGACAGGCGGCTGTGAGCTACAAGCCAATTTTTCAAAAATAGATTAATTTAAGCCATTCCCACCTCAGTAATATAACAAACACTTTCCTATTTTTATAAAACCTACACCATCAGCCACATAATATTTATAGTTGGTAATAATTTACACTATTTGATATTAATAGAAGTTCATATAATAGGGACGTTTTGACGTGAAAATAAGAAAACGCCCCTGATAGAGTGGTTATAACTCAAGCCAAGTTTCTGCATGAAAGAATCATGCGATAATTGAGAAAATTAGATATCAATATGGAGTAACTATGGAGCTTTTTAGTTCATTAGCGACAATTATTGGGCTCGTTTCAGTATGGAAGTCAGAGGGACGAGCTCGTAGTGGAGAGGATTATAATGATTTTATTCAATGGCTTAGCGATAGTAGGCACTGTAGGTTAATCGAGAGCCTAGAAAGCAATCATTTGTTGGGTTTGAAAATTAAGCAACTTTTAACTAAAAACCACACAGAACTTGAAAAAAGTTTAGCTAATCTGGATGCTATGCTATTACAGCTAGCTTCTCAAATTGATGATTTTAAAGAAATAGCTAAAGAAATAGATCCAACTCAGGGAGTTTCAGATCAAGCTATTCATATATTAAAAAGCATTGTTTCTTCCACCTCATCTTCTATTCAAATGAATTCAATAAATTTCTTTGATGTTGCTTGGGGAGCTAACGATAATGAAGTTCCTAAAATTTCAATGGGATTTGTTGATGAACCTGGTGTTATTAAAATTGAAGAGCCCAAATTTTTACCCGATGATTTGAATACATTGGTCAAATTAAATCTGCTACTCATAAGCGAAGTTGGTACAAGTTCACCTATATACACAGTGACAAGGTCTGCTGCTAAGTACCTTGAAAAGTTGAAGTAGAGTTATAATAAGCACTTTAAAACAATCTAAAACAGTGGATTGAGTTTATATATCGCAACCCACTATTTAAGTTCACTTAATGCTGTTTTAGCACTATCCGCAGACACTACAAACCCAACTACCTAAACTATTCAAGATGAGCATCATCAGGCTTTTTAGGTTTACTCGCCACTTCTGTTAAGCCGTTTTCGCAATCGCCGCTGTCGCAGGTATTTAAATCGCTTTGTGCTTGTTTATCTTGTTGCAGCACTTGTTTTAAATCTTCCATGCGTTGGCGCACGGCTACGCCGTAGCTGGCGTCGTCTCCCCATAATGCAGCAAGTTGCAGTACTGCAGCGCGGTCGTGGTCTCTAAATAGCTTACCGGCGCGCTCTGCATCTTGTTTAGTGTTACCTAGTAACTCGAGTGCTTCAACGGCAAGGTTAATAGCTGAGTCGACGGTTTCGCGGTTAAACGCATCTACTTTTAAATTAAGTAACTGATACGCATGGCGGCGGTCGATTGCGCGAGCAACTATTTTAAGTTGCGGGTAGTTTTTATGCGCTAGCTTAATTATCTCAATGGTTTTATCGGGGTTATCAATTGCAATTACCAGCATTTGCGCGGTGTGCGCGCCTGCGGCTTCAAGGAGCTCTTGGCGTGCTGCATCGCCATAAAATACGGTGTTACCAAAACGGCGTAGTAATTCTATTTGGCTCGGGCTGTGATCAAGTACGGTAATTTCGTAGCCTTGCGCGTGCAGTAAACGCCCCATAATTTGACCAAAACGTCCGTAGCCCGCAATAATTACGTGCTTAGCGGTGCTAATTTGCTCTGGCTTATCAAACTCAGGCAGAGCACTGCTGCTGCGTTTTTGTATTTGCTCATAAACCATAAGTAGTAACGGCGCTATTAGCATTGATACCGCTACAACTAAGGTAACAAGGCTGGTTTGCTCGGGCGTTAAAATACTTAAGGTGGTGGTTACGCTTAAAAGTACAAAGGCAAATTCACCCCCTTGGGCAAGCGCTAAGGCAAATAATAACTGCTGTTTACTGTTAATTTTAAAGGTAACGGCAAGGGCAAATAAAATGCAGGCTTTAACCACAATGAGTAAAACCACTAAGCCTATAACGGTACTAAACTCGTTAAATAGCAGTTCAAAGTTAATTGATGCGCCAACAGTTATAAAAAACAATCCTAAAAGTAAGCCTTTAAAGGGTTCTATATCAGCTTCTAATTCGTGTCTAAATTCACTCTCGGCAAGTACAACGCCTGCTAAAAAAGTCCCCAAAGCAGGCGATAAACCAATACTTTGCATAACCAGCGCAATAGCGACCACTAAAAACAGTGCAAAAATAGTAAATATTTCACGCATGTGCGTTTGGGCAATGTATCTAAATAACGGGGCCGATACATATTTACCGCCGGCAATAATAGCGGCAATAACCGCGACCGATACACATACTTGTTGCCATACAGGCCAGCTTGCAATAATCGAATCGCTGATTTCTTTTGAGCTAGTTTGCGGGGCAAATGCAAGCAGTGGCAATAGGGCTAAAATAGGAATAATTGCGATGTCTTGAAACAGCAATACCGAAAAAGCGTTTTGTCCGGCTTCTTGCTTTAGCCAGCCTTTTTCTTCAAGGCTTTGCAGTACAATAGCGGTAGAGGAGAGCGCCAGCATTAAACCAATGGCGAGTGCGGTTTGCCAATGCATGGCAAAAAACCAATAACAAAATGCAAAAATAGCCGCTGCCGATAACACAACCTGTAAGCCACCAAGCCCTAAAATAGAGTGGCGTAATGTCCATAAACGCGAAGGTTGTAGTTCAAGGCCCACTAAAAACAGCATCATTACTACGCCAAATTCAGCGAAGTGCATTACATCTGTTTGATCGCCCACAACACCCAGCGCATAAGGGCCAATGAGTATGCCGGCAATTAAATAACCTAATACTGAGCCAAGTCCGACTCGTTTTGCAATAGGCACAGCTACAATGGCTGCTGCTAAGTAAATTAAAGCAATTTCTAACACGCGTTTATCCTAATAACATCAAGGCTTTTAGAATGGCTTAGCTGCTTATAAAATACAATGGATTATATGGCTCAAAGTTGCTTATTTATCAGTAGTTATAACACTAATGGTTATAACTACTGGGCTAAAAATAGCACTTTATGTTGAAGGGCTTGTTGGGGGCTAAATATTACAAATACTTATAATTGCTGAGCTTGGTTGGCCTGAATCAGAATGGTAAATAGTAATGTTTGAGCTTATTGTATTTTCAACGCTTGTTTCAATTACTGTTACTTCAAATTCGGCAGATGCAGGTAGGTCGATATCTAATTCGCTATCGAGGTAAATACCTCCGCTTTTTTGTAAAGTAAGCGGTTTTGTTTGATCAAAGCTAAATTGAAAGCTATCTGACGCTAAAAGTGTATCTACCATGTTAAAGCGTAAGTTAACGGTGTCGGGGCCTGAAAACTCAGCACACACAAATACCGAAACCTCAACAGCTTGTAAAACAGGCATGCTATTTTGGCCTATATCCACAGTAAAGTTGCTTTGCGTAATTGCTACAGAGTTATATTCCCCAGCTGCAAGCCTTTGATCTGCTGTTGTTATCGTTATTTTTTCGCCTTGCGCTAAATTAACCTCTTCATCAAAAAAGCCATTTGTATTGGTGCTGTATTGCTGTCCATTAATTGTTAGCTGTGCATTGCTTATAGCTGCTTTTTGCACATTAGTGAGTTGCCCTTTAATACGACCGATAAGTAGGGCAGAGTTAGTTACTGTAATTGAAAATTGCACGCTTTTTGAAAATCCATCAGCATCAGTTGCGACAACGGTTAGCGTGTAACTACCTGTCATATCGGCGATAAATTCGGTAATACTTTGGTTTGTATTGCTTAAGCTGGTGCTCGAGCCTGAAGGCGCTGATAGCGTCCAAGCGTAATCGAGAGAGGTTCCTTCTGGGTCGTAACTTTGGCTTACATCAAATTTAACTGTATTACCCACTACATCGTAGCGTGATTGCTCCCCCGTGAAACTAATTACTGGCAGTGCATTTTGTATTACATCAATTGTTAGGGTTTTTGTGTCAGAGAACTGCACGCCATCGTTAGTGCGTAACGAAATAACCACTTGCCCCTCTACTGATGCGCTAAACGTTGGTTTTGATATTGTATTACTGCTAAGCGTTGCTTGGCCTTGCGACGAAATGATTTCCCATTGGTAGCTTAGTGGCTGGCCTTCTGGATCGTAACTAGTTGAGGCATCAAGTAAAACTTGTTCATCAACCGTTATGGAGGTTTCATAAGTTACCAAAGTAATAGGCTTTTTATTGCTACTGGCATGCAGTACTGAGGTTGCTTGGTTTGAGCTTAATTGCCCATCAGACACCGTAAGCACTACAACGTAGTCGCCTTCTTTATCGGCAATAATAGAGGGCGTTGCTGATGTACTGTTAGTCAGTTGTGATGCACTATTTACAGGCTTGGCTTGTAACTGCCAGTTATAACTCAGCGTATCTCCGTCGGGGTCGCTGCATTGTTGGCACTGCAAAGTGGTTGATTCGTTTAACGTAATATCACGTTCGGATTCAAGTGTTGCAACTGGGGCTTTATTACTTGTGGTAACAGTTAAAGTAACGGATGCGGTATCACTTTCGCTTTGTTGATCGGTAACAGTGAGTGAAAGCGTGTAATCTCCAGCTGTTGACGCTGAAAATCCAGCGGTATGATTTTGCATGTTTGAAAGAGCTGGCGTGCTGCCCTGGGGTTTTGATGTAATTGCCCAGGCATAACTAAGCGTATCGTTTTTATCGGGATCAGTACTTTGGTTACCATAAAGTGTAACAACTTCATTTGGGGCAATTGTTTGATTTTCTACGTTTATAACCGCTTGTGGCGATGAGTTAGAATTAAGTGATTCACTTTTTATGAGTACGACAGTGCTTGCCGTATCACCTTGTGAATCAGTAACGGTAAGCTCAACTTTAAACTCGCCTATTTCGTCGGCAACAAACTGGCTTTTTACTTGAGTCGCATTTTCAAGCGTTGCATTACTTGCTACGGGCTTGGTAATAAATTGCCATTTGTATTGATTAATGGCGCCGCTGGTTGTGCTACTTTGCGCGCCATTTAAAAGCACAACATCACCTTGTTTAACGGTTTGTGTGCTACCTGCGTTAGCAATTAGTTGGGTATTTGCAGTAACGGTGAGTTGTTTTTGTGCAGGTGTGCTTGAAAGCTTGCCGTCACTCACGGTTAATACTAATTGGTACTCTTGTGCTTCAGATACCGAAAACTCAACGGTACTTTCGTTATTAACCGTAATCGGTATTTCTACTTGTTCGTTTTTGCTGGTTAATTGCCATTGATAGGTGAGTGCATCGCCATCGGGGTCGCTACTTTGTGCTGCGCTAAAAACGAGGGTGGTATTTACTTTAAACCCCGATTGCTCGGTGGTAATAACCGCAATAGGCTTTGTGTTAGTGCTGAGCGGTTTAGTTACTGTTTTGGAGTCTGAACCTCCAGAGCCACATGCAACAAGCGTGAATAGAGTAGTGATTAGAATTAAGAGTTTCCATTTCATAGTATTAATATCCTTTTAAAAAGTTGAATATTAATATGTACCGAAATTAGCTATAAAGCA
>NZ_PJAV01000077.1:0-13814 GCF_002836695.1 Pseudoalteromonas sp. 78C3 | reverse complement strand
GTTTTCTAGTTTTTATAGCCGTATTGGAACTGAAGATATAGAAAAAGAAGCATCGGATATCTTAAAAGGAAAACTTAATGAAATATGATTTTATCTGTCTTAGTTATGAAGCAACTAAAACAATCATTCAAGCAAGAACGTTACAAAGCTTAGACTTCGAAAATTCATCTATTATTGTAGATTTAGCTAATGGGTATTTACCTGACTTTGAAAGAACAGATCTTCCAATTAATCATATAATAAAAGAAAATGGTTTATATATTCTCCATGATGATGACAGGTATGCTCTTGAACGGAATACTGTAACGTTAGACTTCAAATCTGTTACTTTCAATGATGTAGATGATGGAATGAAAGTTACTAGTATACAAAAAGCATTAAGATTCTGTATAAAATATTGGGACAGCTTATCTTATAGCAGTTCTGAAATGATTCCTTTAGACTCCACAAAAGGTATCGTTTTTCCGTTCCCTAACAAAAATGGAAGTTCCTATAAAGTTGTAATAGAACTTTCTCCATTTAAGAATAAAGCTAATAAAGAAAGAAAGTATAAAGGTAAACATTTATTAATATATAAATTTGGAAAAAGTTCAGGGGCAAAAAATAAAGAAGAGTGTGATGTTGGTATACTTAAAAAAGCTCTTGATGGGATTTTTAGTGTCGAACTTTTTAAAAATATTGTTGGGGCAAGAAAAGCTGTAGCTGAGTCGGTAAGCCATGGTGCAGTTAATTTAGATAAGAATGATTTGTTAAATACGACAGTTTTACTTGGCAGAGACGATCCATTTGAGCTTTTGTCCGATAGGCAGTCATCTTTTGTGAATACTGATTGGAATTTACCAGCTAGATTACACGGGCCTGCGGGCTCAGGAAAGACAATTTGTTTAGTGTTAAAGGCTCTAAAATCAATATCAGACAGACCAAAGTTGAAAGTTCTCTTTATTGTACCAAGCACTGCAGTAAGACATACAGTTGAATATTTTCTTAAGGTAACTTCAAGCTCTTCTCTTCTTTTTAAAAATGTAGATATTTCACAGATCAGAGTAAGAACTATCCAGCAAGTTTGTATGGAATTGTTAGGGAATGATATTAGTGGGACTGAATTATTAGATGAAGATAGTTACGAGGCTAAACAGACACAATTACTCTTCATAATGGAATTGGTTGAAGTTGTAAAGAATAAAATTAATAAACATAAGCAGTTTATATCTTTAAAATTATATAACTTCTTTAAGGACGAAGACTCTTTGGCGCTATCCGAGCTACTTATACATGAATTTGGTGTAGCAATTAAAGGGCGTTGTGGAAATAATAAAGAAGAATATGTTAGTAATAATACCGAACATTATAGTTTGCCTACATGTAGTAATAATGATAAATATTTTATTTTTAACAACGAAAATTAGGATGACACCCATCCTAATTATTACAAAAAAAGCCAACAAAAACAGCATGAAGAGTGAATTATTATAAATAATGAATCACCCAAAAAGCTGAGCTATGTAGACAAAATGAAAGTAAAAATAGACAGCCCCATAGGTCGACGACAGCTGTTTATTAAAGAATGGCAAACGGCTCGGCTGTATCGAACCGGCTTTCCTTTAAATAAAAAGCGGAATATTACGGTGAATAAAGGCATGAATAAATTGACGACTACAGGGGTCAAAAACCATAAACTAGACACTCACTCTAAATTTTGCACTTTTATGAGCAAAGCACTACGCTTTGTTTAGTGCAAAAAATAAGCAGGGTGTCTTATGGCAATCGCAAGAAAGCGTCAAGTAAGTTTGGTTGATACAAAGTACTACCATTGCATATCACGTTGCGTTCGCCGTGCATTTTTATGTGGGGAAGATCACTTTACAGGTCAATCCTACGAGCATCGTAGAGGCTGGGTTGAAGACAAACTGCTTGAGTTAGCTAAGGTATTTTGTATTGACGTCTGTGCTTATGCTGTCATGAGCAATCATACGCACTTAGTGTTGTATGTTGATGACAAAAAAGCGAATAGGCTGAATGATAAAGCGATTGTTATTCGCTGGCACAAGCTGTGTAAAGGCACTGTACTTACGCAAAAATACATACAGGGTGAAAAGCTAAGTAAAGCTGAACTTATCTTTTTTAATCAAACAGTAAAACAATACCGCGAGCGCCTATCAAGTATTAGCTGGTTTATGCGGTTGTTAAATGAAAACATTGCTCGCAGAGCAAATAAAGAAGATAACTGCACTGGCCGTTTTTGGGAGGGACGATTTACGTCTCAAGCATTATTAGATGAAGCAGCCCTTGCGGCCTGTATGGCGTATGTCGATTTAAACCCCATTAGAGCCAAAATGGCTAACACCCCAGAAGAGTCAGACCATACCAGCATCAAACAGCGTTTTACGTATGCAAAGGATGGCAAGCAACCAAAACAACTACTGCGCTTTGCAGGCATGCCACGTCAAATTATGCCAAAAGGGCTGCCGTTTGAGCTTAAATCGTACCTTGAACTTGTTGAGTTAACAGGACGTTGTATACGAGAAGACAAACGCGGTTATATTGAAAGTACACACTTACCCTTACTCGAAAGAGTTAATATCTCCCCAGAAAACTGGTTAAAACTCACCACACAATTTACGCGTGTATTTCATGGCGCAGTCGGCAGGCCAAGTTCACAAGCAAGTTATTGTGAAAACTTAAACCGAAAGCGGCGAGCGAATATCAGTAACTGCGAAAAGCTACTGGCATAAAACGTAAGCTACTCAGTAAAACTATTCAGTAATAAATCACAACTGCATTATGCAGTCATTTTCATGAACCGAATTTAAGTTTAAGCGTTCTAATTTGTTTTTTATGGATGAAATGTAAATAACCGAGTAATAAAAGATAAATTCTTAACCTAAAAAGTGAATCTAGTGGAATGATTTTGTTTGTTCAATTAAAGTGGCTGTCTAGTTTAGTTGCGCGTAAACATTCAACAATCGATTGTACCCTGGTAGAAACCCGGCTATGGTTTGTTTATCAAGATAAATAAACCAGCTAATTTACAGGTTCGTTATGTCTCACGGAGGTTTTATCGCTCTATGAATGTTTTTCTAATAATTGCAGGCACATTAAGTGCTGTTGTAGCAACTTTGCATTTGGGTTGTATCTATTTTGGAGGTTCTTGGTATCGGTTCTTCGGT
The DNA here is from genome assembly GCF_002836695.1 of Pseudoalteromonas sp. 78C3. Classification (NCBI taxonomy): domain Bacteria; kingdom Pseudomonadati; phylum Pseudomonadota; class Gammaproteobacteria; order Alteromonadales; family Pseudoalteromonadaceae; genus Pseudoalteromonas; species Pseudoalteromonas sp. 78C3. The sequence continues at coordinate 10,647 of NZ_PJAV01000077.1, read as the reverse complement.
GCAGGAGAGCAAATGGCATTACTTTCTGAGCAAGGAAGTATTAAACCAACTCTTATTACTAGTGTAATTGTTCTGATTCTATCAACTTGGTCATTGTATGCATTTTCAGCCGCAGGTGTTATTTTTAAACTTCCATTCATCCGCCTAGCTCTTGTATTAATAACTTTTATTTATTTAGCCCGCGGTGTTGCTGGATTCTTTCTAATAAATAACCCTATGGGGCGTTCGCCTGAGTTTTGGATTTGGAGTTCTATTATTTGTTTATCTTTTGGTATTGTTCACCTTGTTGGTTTAAAACAACAATGGGCAAGCTTGTGAGTAAAGTGTAATCTAATAAAGCTATTACAATTGGCTTTTGGTAAAGCATTATATTTATAGTTAACTACTGGCCACCAATAATTGACGGAACAAGGAATATTAAAATGGATAAAATGTCAGTTCACATAACCTCTAAACCTTTAGAAACTTACCCGCAAAAACAAATTTTAAAGGTGGTAGCTGATGAAGTAACCGAAAAAGCGACTGTGCACAAAGCAGCAGATCAAAGTGACCAAGTGGATATATCCGAAGAAGGAAAAGAAAAAAGTCTGGAAGATCAAAATCGTGAAGCGTTACGTAAATTATCAGGCAATGAAGATGCAAGTCAGGCATCACAATCAGAAGGTGACCCTATTGATGAACAGATTGCTGAAATACAAGAAAAGATAGAAAAACTACTACAGGAAACTGCATTATTACGCAGTAAAGATGATGAAGAGTCGCAGGCTAAAGTGAAGGTGCTAGAAGCAGAAATTACCGGGCTTAACACTCAACTTATTGAATTATTGAGACAGCAATTAGAATCGGGTAAATAACAAGCACAGTAAGTATATGCAAAGGTAATTGGAGACAAGAACGTTATTAATAACATAATAAAGACGCTCACCTTAATCTTAAAACTAAAGGGGTTAACCCCTGATCTTACTGATCAAATTACTTAATTAACCAAAGTGGCTTATTTAAAGCCGCTACTTACTTTAAAAGCGCAGCGGCTTTTATTTGCTTTATGAACTAGTTTGCTGTCATCAACATTAGCTTTGCCTCTTTACCGTCTGTTAATACTGCGACGTTACCTTTATCAGTTATAAACACATCTCTTAACCTGCCTGCAGCCTTAGGAAATACGTGAGACTGTGTAAATTCACCACTTACCAGATTAACGCTGTAGAGCTTTTTATCAACAAGAGTGGTGATAAGCACATGTTGCTGTAATGAGGGAAACGCTGCATGTTTAGAGCCGTAATACGCCATGCCTGATGGCGCTATTGATGGCGTCCAATTAACACTTGGTTTTTGCATGCCTTTATATTCGGTAAATGGTGAAATACGCGCTTGCGAGTAATCTTTGCCATAGGTGATTACCGGCCAGCCGTAATTAGTCCCAGCGGTTAAGTAGTTTAGCTCGTCACCGCCTGCAGGGCCGTGCTCGTGGCTAACAATTTGCTGCGTATCGTAATCATAAACTAAGCCTTGAGGGTTACGATGACCAAGTGAGTAAACAGCATGTGCATTTAGGTTTTTGTGATTAATAAATGGGTTATCTGTTGGTATGGTGCCATCTAGGTTTATACGTAATATTTTACCAAGTTGGCTGGTGATAACTTGTGCTTGCTCTCTAAAGTCAAAACCATCGCCCGTTGAAACTAATAACGTATTGTCGGGTAGGATAAGGGCGCGACCAGCGTAATGTTGTGGTGTGTTTTTATCAGTCGCTACTTTATAAATAACGTTAGGCTTTGAAAAGTCAGTGCCATTAAACGTGGCTTTGGCAACAACAAGCCTGTTTGCGCTTGCATCACCTTGGGCATAAGTAAAAATAATTTCTTTGGAGTTGTTATAATCTGGTGATAATACAATGTCGAGTAAACCACCTTGGCCTGCAACGTATAAACCTGTTAGGTTTAATTTTACTCTTGATTGCACATTGTTTTTAACTATAACTACGTGACCATCACGCTCTGTAATTAACCATGTGCCGTTTGGTAGTTCAACCATGCTCCACGGAGACTGTAATTGCGTAGCCAGTGTTTTTGTACTGTATTGCTCCTTTGGTAACGTAGCATCTGCATTAACAGAAAACGAAAAAAGCGAAAGCAAAGTAAAAAAAGAGATACATTGTTTACGGAGCAAGCCTTTGCTAGCATAACTAGTATAAGAGAAAAGCTTTATTTTAAGTTGAGATAACCATGTCGTTTTTAACACGTATATTGCCTTCATTTTTAGTTTCTTGGTTACTTACATTCACACTTGCTAGCTTGTTTCATAGCCAATACGTTGTCAATCAATTAGTTAATGTAGGTGTAGTGGTGGGCTTTAGTGATCGCGTTAGTTTAACGCTTGATGATTGGTTAGGCCTATTACCTACCTACGGCGCTATTATTGCCGTAGCACTTGCCATCGCTTTTTTTGTTACCGTAAAGCTTAATAAAAAGGTTCAAAAATACAGTACTCAGATATTTGTAATTGCGGGCATTGTGGCATTTACTATTGTGTTAATTGCCATTGAATCAATTATGAATATTCATATTATAGCGGGCGCAAGAGGCTGGGGTTTTTATGCTCAACTGCTTGCAGGCGCGGTAGGTGGTTTGGCGTTTTCGCAATTAGTTAAGGCAACTAAAACCCAAAAAGCGTGTTAGCTGTGTGAATATAAATACGGCTTATACGTTATTTAGTGTTTAATAAATAAAGGCCGCTGTATATTGTAAACAGGGGCCTTTGAATATGACCTTTAGAATTTAATTAAAAAATTAAACTAATTAGTTTGTAGCTACTTAGCCCAAAAATTAGGATTAAAACGGGTAGGGTTACCAGGTTTAACACCAAAGAGTTAGTGTAGTTTCCCATAACCCCTTTTTGATTAACCAGCCATACAAGGTAGGTGCTAACAATAGGGAGTAATAACCCGTTAGCCGCTTGCGCGAATATAATCACCGCGACAGGGTCTAAACCGAGTGACGCCACCGCAGCACCAAACAATAAAATAACAATAGCAACGCCTTTAAAACGTGAGTTACCCATATCGTTTGACCAACCTAACATGCCACATACGGCGTAAGCACCTGCAAGTGGCGCTGTAATAGCACTTGTTAAACCTGCAGCAAATAAACCAATAGCAAAAAAGTAATGAGCGGCGTCACCAAGCAATGGCTCTAGCTGCACGGCCATATTGGCCGCACTAATTTGCCCCGCATCGGTGCCATAAAATGCAACTGAAGCTGTAGATAAAATAGCTAAAGTGATCACACCGCCTAAAGTGATTGATAGGCTTGTATCAACATTTGTTTGTTTAATCACTTTTTGCATATCGCTGTTACTGTCGTGTCTAGCAGCGAGTACGCCGGAGTGTAAAAATAAGTTATACGGCACAATGGTAGTGCCAACTAAAGCGAGTATGGTTGTAATCGAACCCTCAGGCATACTAGGAATAAAACCTGCAAATACATCACCCAGTGAAGGGGCTGCCATTACAAGTGTTGAGATAAACACTAAGCTCATTAAAATAACGAGTAAAATTAGCGCGTTTTCAACCACTTTATGTTTACCGCTATACAGTAAAGCTGCACTTAAAAAAGCAATAAGTGGTGTCCATAGTTGGGAGTTAACTTGTGGGAATATTTCAATTAACCCCATGCTAGCGCCACTTAAGTTACCCGCTTCATAAGCTGCACTGCCCACACCAATGGCGCTAATGACTAAAAATATAGCTAAAGATTTAAATAAGGGCGTTTGAATATGTGCTCTGAGCGCTTGAGCTAAATCTTGCCCGGTAGCAACGCCAAGGCGCGCCGCCATAGATTGTAATAATATAGTGGCAACTACTGAAAACAGTAATGTCCATATAAGTGCAAAACCAAAGTTTGCACCTGCCACGCTGGCGGTAGTAATGGTCCCTGGTCCAATGAAGGCAGCGGTGACAAGTAGTCCTGGTCCTAATCGCATAATTGACCTTAATAGTGCTATTGCATGTTGCTATTTAAAGTTACATCTAACGTTTAAAACCAATATTTATACGCGATGCCTGTTGTGTTATTGCTGCCACTTAGAGTAAGTGCCCTGCAGCGATGTCGCCTCTTGGCTGGTTCTTTTTTACCAGCATATGTTATACCAATCCGCATTAATACTTAATCAATTTGAGGGATTAAATCTGACGCTAACTGCGTTAAAAATTTCTGATATAGAATAACTAAATAACGAAATTTTTGCCTGGTTATCGACACGATTTTCTCACCTCAGAATAGATCACTTAATTAAGCGAATTGCTATTAAAAAGGTCGCGTAGGATACCAATTTATATATAAATTTAAAGGGGATACAATGCGTTTGCATGAATTTTAAACGAATAAGTGGTGCGAGTAGAGGTTACACGCGAAGTCTCAAAATTTAGTTAATGTTTACCGCATAAAAAAGCACAATATTTTATGCAGTAAATTACAAGAGAATGTATAAGCGACGCGAGTTAAATGACGAACGCCGATATTGCTATTAATAACAATATCAATGCATTTACTTTATTAGTGCTTTGATTGCTTCTAAGCCTTTTTTTAGTGTAGTTGCATCGGTAGCATAGTTAATACGAATACACTCGTGCTTGTGCGCCCAGCTATCGTCAATGCCGATAAAAAAGTTGTGACCTGGGATCACATACACGTCTTGCTCTTTAAGCTTTTGATACAACACCTCGCTTGTCATTTTTGCATCTTTAAACCACAGCCACATAAAAAATGCGCCTTCAACTTTGTGCAAATAAACAGGCAGTTCGGCAAATACTTCATCAAACAATTCAATCGCTATGTGTGCTTTATTACGATAAAAAGGCAGTACAACATTGCGGCACAGTGGCAGTAGTTCGTTGTCGTTAATTAAGCGTGTCACTAAGCTTGGGCCAATACTATTTGGCGATAAAACCATACTGCCATTTACGCGGCCAATTGCTTTAATAATCTCATTGTTTGCAACCACAATACCGCTGCGTAAACCTGGTAGGCCAAGTTTTGAAAGTGACATACATAAAATAATGTTTGAGTTCCACGTTAGGTTTGCGTCGGTGTAAATACAACCTGGGAACGGATCGCCGTACGCGTTATCAATAATGAGTGGAATACCATATTGCTTAGCAAGCAAATCAAGGTGTTTTACTTCATCGTCGGTAATTACATTACCTGTTGGATTGGTAGGGCGTGATACGCACAGTGCGCTTATGCTGCTGTCGTTTGCTAGTGTTTTTTCAACTGCTTTAAAATCAATTACGTATTTAAACTGTTTTGATGTGCTGCCTGTATTTAAAATTTCGATATCAGGCTTTATGGCAACAAACATATCAGCCGATAAACCTTGATCGGCATAACCTATATACTCTGGCGCAAGGGGAAATAAAATCTTTTTGCGGCTGCCATCAGGCATTTCGCCTGCCAACATATTAAACAGCACAAAAAAGTTAGCTTGACTGCCATTACCAAGTGCTATGTTATCGGCGCTAATATCCCATGCATACTCTTTACTTAGCTGGCCTGCTAATGCAGCTCTAAACTCGTCGTTACCGGTTGGGCCATCGTAAAGGCCAAATACTTGCGATACCTTGTTACTGGCAACGAGTTTTTGTAATTCACTTAAAAAAACCTCATTTACTTGTGGTACTAGTGCGGGGTTACCGCCACCGAGCATAACAATATTAGGATTATTGCTGTTTTTAGCACCGCCTAAATCTTCCATTAACTGAGTAATGCCGTTGGGTTGTGTGAATTTAGTGCCAAAGTTTGAGTAGTTCATAATGCATAGCGTTTGTTAGTAATGGGGAGGGCATTATAGCGTAAATAAAGGGCTTAAATTCGATGATGAGAATAATTCAATGCTTAGCTTTGTAGCTAGCTATGACAATGTAATTTCTATAAAACAAAGGCTAAGTTAAGGTTTTTTAACGCCGTATAAAAACTCTTCGCCGCAGTCCATATACAAATCAAATTTGGTCATAACTTTGGTAAACATGGGGGCGTGCAAAAACTCGTTTAACCATGCGCTTACATGCGTGTATTCACTTTGTAAGTACCAGTGTTTATCTACGCGGGCAAACTGTCTAATAAATGGCAGCAGAGCATAATCGGCTAGACTTTTTTCATCGCCCATTAAGTATTTATGTGTGGTTAGTTTTGCTTCAAATTGCTTAATAAACTCTTCACAGGCTTTTTGGTAATAAATTTGTGCCATGTCTTTTGTGCGAGCATAAAATTTGTACTTTTCAAGGACTGGTTTAAATTTCGTGTCGTTTAGCTTAATTAATTCAAGCATGCGCTCAAGTGCTAATGAGTCTTGAGTATGCAGTAAATTATGCGGATCGTTTTGCTTTAAAGCCCACAGCATAATATCTAGGCTTTCATCTATAACTTGATTATTCGGCAGTAATAAAACAGGCACCGTGCCTTTTGGCGATATTTGCAAAAGATGCGGTGGCTTATTTTTAGTTTTTATAGCGCGTAGAAGCACGTGTTGCTCTGCCATTAAAATACCCATTCGTGCACGCATTGCATATGGGCAGTGTTGTAATGAATATAATAATGGCAGTGTCATTTTAATACTTACCTTAGCTGTTTAAGCCTTCAACATATTGCTGACGTGTTTTTACTTTCACCATGTGATTTAACTGATCAGCTGCTTGTGTTTGCCCGCTAATTAAATCCTGAAAATGCGCAAGTAACACGGCTTTATCGAGTTTTTCTTTATCGCCTGAGCCAATGTCGGTTAAATCAATCATAAACTCGTCAAACTTGTCGGCATAATCGGTCACAATATCCATATTTAAAAATTGCTCGTGGTTATAAATGCTCGGGTAGCCGCCTTTTTGTTTATCAATTGCAAAGCTAATGCCTTTAACATTGGTAACGGTTGTTTCTTTTTTACAGCTCAGCATACAGCTTGCGTCAATACGTGGTTTTTTACAGCCAACGGTTTGCTGGAAAAAACACTGACGGCTGGTCATCATTAGTATTGGATGATAAATGCTGTACATCATTTTAAAGTTGTTAGGGCGTTTAATACTACGCATTTGTGGTTTGTTTATTTCGTTTGAAATAAACGCGCCTTTTGCGTTTAAATCTTCTTGTAGTGTTAGTAACGCATAAGAGTTTGTAGTGTTTAATAATGGGCCGGCAATCCAGTCAAGACCCATTTGCACTGCTTTAAATGCTACGCCTGTGTTGTTACTAATAATAAGCTTAGGTTTTACAACCTCGAGCAAACGCACTGCTTCTTCAAAATCTTTACCAATTAACACCGCCGGGAACCATGGAATTAACTGCGGGTGCTCTAAAAATACGTTGATGTATTTATCGTTATCGGTTCTAAAGCTCTCTGGTAATTTAAAGTAAACATCGCCATTTGTTAAATCACAAAGGTGAACGTCTTTTATGTCCGATATTAAAATAGAGAGTGTTGTTTTGTTATCGGCTTTAGGGTGGTTTACTAGTTTTGGCAGTTCAACAGGGGCGAGTACGTCTTTGCCTTCGTTTAATAAAAACGCGACTTGCTTCTTAATACGGGCAAGCTCTTTAAACGGAATGCTTAAGTTGTTGCCTAAGTTTGAGTAATCCATATTTTTAATTTCAAAATTGGCATTACTAAAGGTTTTAAAGCGTTTATCAATAGCTGCAATATCAACAACCGATTTATCGGCGGTTTGCATAGGCATTTGCGATTGAACTTCAAAGCGTAGAGGCTCTTTTTCGTTTTTATTCGAAAGCGTAATATCGCTTTTATCTTCAATAATTATGTTTACAGTGAATGGCTGATTTAATTGCCCTGAAAATTCTAATGTAAGCTCGCGCTTTGAAATATCTAAAAATTCAATTTTCTTTTTAACTAACGAATCAATTTCACTTTTTTGAGTGGAAAGCTCTTGCTGTGCATCGTAAATTTGCACGACCGAAATTGCGTTGTTTTTTTCGTTTGCGTGATCAAAACTATGGTCGCGCGGGTTATCGGTAAACATGTTTTTGGTCATGTCGCCGGTTAAAAACTTATTAGTAAAGTTACGGTTAAACACTTTATACAAGCTAGAGTCGTCTTCAATTAAGTTACCGGTTTGTACAAAGGTATCTATTTGTTTGCGCCAGCTATCAATCACTGTATGTACGTAGTTAGCGCCTTTAATACGGCCTTCTACTTTTAACGAGTCAACACCTGCAGCTACAAGCTCTGGTAAATCAAAATAAGCTGAATTGTCTTTTAAGTTTAACGGATGTTTGTTACCCATCGCCGTTGGCTCGTATTCATCACGACACGCTTGCGAGCAGCGACCACGATTACCCGAGTTACCCACACTTACTGAGCTTGAATAACATTGCCCTGAAAACGCAATACATAATGCGCCGTGCACAAATACTTCGGTTAATACGTCGCATTTATGCGCTACGTCGGTCAATATTTTAATTTCAGTTAAGTTAAGCTCGCGCGATAAATTTACACGCGTAGCGCCAATGCGCGCTAAAAATTCAACCTGTGATTCGTTATGCGTAGTTAACTGAGTTGATGCGTGAATATGTAAAGTAGGAAAGTGCTTTTTAACTATATTAAATAACCCTAAATCTTGCACAATAATGCCGTCGAGCGTGGTATTTACTAGCTGATTTAATAGCTTAAATAGCGCACCCATTTCGTGCTCTAATATAACTACATTTAGCGTTAAAAAAATCTCACAGCCGTATTCATGGGCTAGGCGAAGTGCGCCGTTAAGCTCATCAAACGAAAGATTAGACGCTCGGTTACGTGCATTAAAGGTATCTAACCCACAATAAACCGCATTAGCACCGGCTACAATGGCGGCTTTTACCGCGTTTACATCACCGCCTGGGGCTAATAGTTCAATCTTTCTACTCATGACAACTTCACTTCGCTCATATTTAATTGCCGCGAATTTTATATGGTTAAGCACGTTAAAGCTATTTATTGAGGGATATAATGATTTATGGTTTGAAAAATATTAATACAAGAGAGAAAACGTATAAAAACGGGAGTTAGCGACTTAATTCTGAGTGTGATTCAGCTAGGTGCATCTAAACTAAACAAGTTAAAAGATAGAGACGACTGAAAATATATAATTTTTTTAAGTCTATTTTTTAACGAATTTATCTTAAGTAATTTATTTAGTCGAATACATATTGTAAAAGTCGTATAACGATAGTAGATTAAACAATGCCTATGCGTTTCGCATAGTTTGCTGCAATCGAATTAAAAAGTGTTTGGATAATGCTCTTAATTGAGCGCTTAACGTTACTTGTTAAGCTTGTGCTTCGGCCACACCCTCCGTCTCCTCGAAACCAGGAGTAGCCGTGAACGATAGGCTTAGTTATAGAAATGGTGGCAGTTTCCAAATGTTTTCGATGAATGTATCACTATTTCTTTTACTCTAGAGTATGAGTTGACTAAGCCTTTTTTGTATATATGGATATCAGATTAACTCATGGACAGATTAATCCCCGAAAAAAGTACCTTCCAATCTATTTCTAATATAAAGAATCTTTGTGCAGCATTGGATATATCCGAAAAAGATTTGTCATCAGCCTTATCTCTTCGTGATAATGAAAAGTATGTAATTGATCATGTTGAGAAAAGCGATGGTACGCTTAGAAAAATTCATAAGCCTCATTATGAAATTAGAAAAATTCAAAGAAGAATCAACAAAAGAATATTTAAGAAAATAGTACTTTGGCCAGATTATATTTATGGATGTATACCTAATGAAATCTCTTCTGATGGTAAATTAATAAAAGCAAGAGATTACGTTAGTTGCGCATCTCAGCACTGTTCTACAAAAAGCTTATTGAAAATTGATATAAAAGATTTCTTTGATAATATTTCGGCTCATTTAGTTTTTGAAATGTTTAGTCGCTTTTTTAAATACAATGATGAGATTTCGCAAACTTTAACAAAGTTATGTTGCTTTAAAGGGACTTTAATTCAAGGTGCATTAACATCTAGTTATATCGCTGCTTTATGTTTGTGGGATTTGGAACATAAAGTAGTTTCACGACTGAAACGTAAACAATTAACTTATACTCGGCTAGTAGATGATATTACGATTTCGTCTAAAACTTCAAACTTCCAATTCGATTATGCATTAACATTAGTCTCGAATATGTTACTGGAGAAGGAGCTACCAATAAATTTGCATAAAACAAAGAGTAGCTCATCCTCAATACTACCTTTAGTTGTACATGGTATGAGAGTTAACTTCGAAGAACCAAGATACCCATCAAACGAAGTGAAAAAATCAAGAGCAGCAGTTCACAATATTGAAAAATTAGCTTCAGAACCTGGCTATAGAATTACGCATGCGTATAGGCGAGATTTTAATCGTTGTATGGGAAGAGTTAATAAGCTCAAACGGGTGGGACATAATTCACATAGTAAATTGGTTGAAAAACTATTACGTGTATTGCCTCTACCAGCAAAAGTAGATCTGAAACGATCACATACAATCGTTGCAAGGCTCGAAAAAGACTTTAAAGAGAAACATACTAGCTACTGGTATCATAAGCGCTTTTATAAAGCACACGATAGATTAAATATTCTTCAAAGAACTTATTCTAAAACCGCTCAAGAGCTTCGACTTAAACT
>NZ_PJAV01000076.1:0-14305 GCF_002836695.1 Pseudoalteromonas sp. 78C3 | reverse complement strand
ACAGGTAAATTCGAAAATAAACACATTTACGCATTTTATAATTTTAAACCACACAAAAATGCCAACGATTAACACCGCACTTTTTATTTAAGGTAAGCAAGATGATCAATAAACGATGTTTTACTAAATTTAATTTTATTAGTATTGCGCTACTGTTTTTGTTAGCCGGTTGTTCAGATAGCGAAGTCAGCACTCAAAAACAAAAAAAGCCTCGTCCTGTTAAGTTAATAACCATTGATGATGGGTCTCAATCAAAAACACTCACCTACCCTGCCACTATAGATACAATAAACAGCTCAAAACTGGCCTTTCAGGTCAGTGGTAAACTAGAAAAGCTCAACGTTATTGCCGCGCAAAACGTAAAAAAAGGAGACGTAATAGCCGCATTGGAGCAACGTAATTTTGTTAATGAAGTTAAATCAAGCAAGGTACAGTTTGAAACGGCCGACAATGACTATCAACGTGGTTTACAGCTTGCAAAAGATGGGGTTATTTCACAGCGAGATATAGAGCAACTAAAATCTAAAAAAGAAGTAGCCGAATCACAGTATGACTCAGCGCAAAAAGCCTTAACGGATAGCACTATTGTTGCTCCTTATGATGCCATTGTTGCAGAAGTTCCGGTAAAGCAGCTTGAAAACATCAGTGCTGGGCAACATGTAGTTACCCTTTTTGGTAAAGGTGAAATGGAAGCGGTTGTAAATATTCCCGCTTCAGTTGTGGCTACGGTTGATTCTAAACAAAACAATTCAGCGACTGTTATTTTACAAGATGTATCGGCTCCCCCTATTGCTGCCACATTTAGACGTGCCAATTTAGAAGCCGATTCTGCCAGTCAAACCTATGAAGTACGCTTTTCGTTTGCTGTGCCCAATAACCTTAATATATTACCTGGCATGAATGCCAGCCTAAAAATAGAGCGTCAAACGAGTTCAACTGCTACACGACTGGCGGTACCTACCTTTGCCATTTTTGAAGAAAACGGCCAGCATTTTGTATGGACTGTTGACCAACAAACAATGCAAGTATCAAAAACACTCGTCACTATTGAACAAGGTATTGGCGAACAACTGATTATTACTGCGGGGTTAAAAGCAGGTGATGTGATTGTAGGTGCAGGTGCAAACTATGTGACTGAGGGTATGAAAGTACGTCCTTGGACTAAAGCATAGGAGCGCAGTAATGGATTTAGCAAAGTGGACAATAAATAATAAATTAATTAGCACTATACTCATCATTTTAACGCTTGGCTTTGGTTTTTCGTCATACAAAAACATGGCTCGGTTTGAAGACCCCGAATTTATAATTCGCACCGCACAAGTATTTGTTTCTTATTCAGGCGCGAGCCCGCTTGAGGTTGCTAAAGAAGTGACCGAGCCGCTTGAGCGTGCCATTCAAGAGTTACAAGAAGTCGATACTATATCGTCGACCTCATCAACGGGCTTATCTGAAATTAAAGTAGAAATTAAATCAGAATTTTCGCCAACCAAATCTGAGCTACAAGTTATTTGGACTAAACTCAGAAACAAAATTAACGATACTCGCCCAACACTTCCTCCTGGTACAGGGACCCCCAAAGTGTTTGATGATTATGGCGATGTATATGGCTTGAGTTATTTAATTACTGCCGAAGGTTACTCCCCCGATGAACTGCATGCCTATGCTAAAACGCTACAAAGTGACATTTTACAAGTAGACGGTGTAGCAAAAGTTGCCATGACGGGCGTACAACAAGAGGGGATATTTGTAGAAATAGCCCGAGAAGAGTTAGCTTCTTTAGGCGTGTCTATTAATAACATTTACGGTATTTTGGATGAACAAAACGCCGTATTGAGTGCAGGTAATACCCAAATTGGCGATCAACGTATTTTTATTGATCCCACCGGGGAAATAAACTCCGTTGATACCATTAAAAACCTACTGGTAAGTGCCAGTGCTAAAGGTAAAACCATTTACCTAAAAGATATTGCCAATGTATACCGCGGTTTTCAAAGCCCAGCAACCAAGTTAGTGCGCTACAACTCCAAGCCTGCCATATCACTGGGAGTTGCCAGTGTATTAGGCGCTAATGTGGTAAAAGTATTTGACCGCGTTGATGACAAAGTAAAGCAAACTGAAAACCTAAGACCGCTTGGCATCAGCGTGCATGAGTTTTATCACCAAGGAAAAGTGGTACAAGACTCTGTCGATAACTTTGTGGTTAATGTATTAGTGGCGCTGGTGATTGTCATGGTCACGCTGCTGCTATTTATGGGGTTACGCTCTGGGGTTATTATTGGTGCCGTGTTACTGCTAACTATTTTTGCGACCCTTGCTACCATGGACTTTAGCGGTATACCCATGCACCGTATTTCCTTAGGTGCGCTTATTATTGCCCTCGGTATGATGGTCGATAATGCGATTGTGGTGACAGAAGGAATTTTGGTAGGCACACAACAAGGGCGTAAAAAGTTAGACATTGCCAGTGAAGTTGTAAAACAAACTAAATGGCCACTACTTGGCGGCACATTAGTCGGCATTGTTGCCTTTGCACCTATTGGCCTCGCACCGGGCGATACAGCTGAATTTACCGGTCATTTATTTTGGGTTATTTTAATCTCTTTGTTATACAGCTGGTTATTTGCCATTACCCTAACGCCCCTGTTTTGTTATTGCTTATTTAAAGAACAAGATACCGATACCTCAGCATCAGTAAAACCTAATAAACTTATGGCGTTGTATCAATCGGTTGTGGTGTCGGCGCTTCATCATCGCTGGTTAACGGTTACTGTCGTGGTTGCCATGTTTAGTGTGTCTATGTGGGGTTTTCAATTTGTAAAATCAGGATTTTTCCCAGCTTCTACCACGCCGCAAATGGTGGTTGATTTTTGGTTACCGCAAGGCACCGATATTGAAAAAACCAAAAAAGACATGCTCAAACTTGAAGCGTTTGTAAAACAACAAAACGGCGTTGAAGGCATACAAACTCTTATTGGTGGCGGCGGATTACGTTACATGCTTATTTATGGCAGCGAATCACCCAACAGCTCTTACGGGCAAATTTTAGCTAAAGTCGATGATTATAAAAAACTAGATCAACTCTTACCTAGGGTACAAAACTTCATCGATAACAACTTTGTGGATGCGCAAGGCAAAGTATGGCGCTTTGTAATGGGCCCCGGTGGTGGCTCTAAAATAGAAGCCACATTTAAAGGCCCCGATCCGAGTGTACTAAGAGAGCTGGCAGCTAAAGCAAAAGCCGTATTAATTGAAGATGGCGGTGCGCTGTCAATTAAAGACACCTGGCGACAACGCATTAGTGTTATTGAGCCACAGTACTCTGCCATTAATGCACAGCGCGCGGGTGTAACGCGCAAAGCCGTTGCCGAAGCACTGCAACAAAACTTTTCAGGGCAAATCGTTGGCCAATATCGTGAAGGCGAAGAGCTCATTCCTATTATTGTCAGAGCGCCACAAAAAGAACGCGTAGACATAAACGATATTGGTAACATTCAAGTGCAAAGCAATATAACCGGTGAAACACTGCCCCTTGCTCAAGTCACCAATGGCTTTAAAACCGTATGGCGCGACGGCATATTAAAACGCGAAGACCGCGAATGGACCATAAAAGCTCAGGCCGATCCGCTGCCAGGCGAGCTTGCTTCTGAGTTGTTTAATAGAGTAAAACCTAAAATAGACGCCATTGAGCTACCACAAGGCTACCGCCTAGAATGGGATGGCGAATATGGTCAATCCAAAGAGTCTAATGAAATGCTCGCCTCAACCATTCCGCTTGGTTTTTTAGCCATGGTGTTAATAGTGATCGTGCTGTTTAACGCATTAAAACAACCTATTATAATTTGGCTAGTCGTGCCCTTAGCGTTAATTGGCGTTGTTTTTGGGCTGGTAACCACACAAATCCCATTAGAATTTATGGGACTGCTAGGCTTGTTATCACTCTCTGGTTTATTGATTAAAAATGCCATTGTATTAGTGGATCAAATGGATATGGAAATACGCCAAGGAAAACCACGCTATGAGGCCATTATCGATTCGGCAAATAGTCGTGTAAGGCCAGTAATGATGGGCACACTCACCACCGTACTAGGGGTAATACCACTATACTTTGATGCGTTTTTCCAATCGATGTCAGTGGTACTGGTGTTTGGTCTACTGTTTGCCACCCTACTGACTTTAATTGTGATCCCCGTGCTCTACGCGATATTTATGAACGTTAAACAAGGCGAACAAACAACTAATTAATACTAACGAAAAAAATTGGCCATGCTTAGTAAAAAGTCATGGCCAATTATTAAATCGCGACTATGCAATTTATAAAAAATTCCAGCCAACATTACAGACTTTTCAAGCACTTTACGAGGCTAAAAATTCCGGTCGAAACTGCTATCGATTTTCTAAAGAAACACGCTAATTTTTAGTATTTTATGAATTTAGTCTACGGTTTCAAGATTGCGCGTTTTTCCGGAATGAATTATCACTTTTAGTTCTAACTTTTGCCATTAACATACCGCAAGTTTTATTATATAGTGGAGCCAAGAATTCATTGCATAGTAATGCATTTAGATTCATTCATTAAATTAACTATTCATTTTTATTAAAAATATAACATATCAAGTGCAGTCTATGTGTCTTCTAATGAGTTATACCAATAACAAACGTAATAATAACCATATTACAATCCAGAATTTTAAAAACGAGGTAAGCGCATGTTATCAAAACGCATAATTCCTTGTTTAGACGTAAAAGACGGCCAAGTCGTTAAAGGCGTTAAATTTAAGGGCCATGAAATAGTCGGCGATGTTTTAACACTTGCTAAAGCGTACAGTGAAGCCGGTGCCGACGAACTGGTATTTTACGAGATCAGTGCAAGCGTTGAAAAACGATTACTCGATGTGAATTGGGTAGAAAATATTGCCCGCCATATCGATATTCCATTTTGTGTAGCGGGTGGCATTAAATCGGTAGCCGATGCAGCGCGCGTGCTTGAGCGCGGCGCTGACAAAATCAGTATTAACAGCCCAGCCATTGCCCGTCCTGAGCTTATAAAAGAGTTACACGATGAGTTTGGCAAGCAGTGTGTGGTTGTCGGTATTGATAGCTTTTACGATGAAACAACCGGTGAATACTTAGTGTATCAGCTTACAGGCGATCCTAATGCCTCAAGCCGTACTCGTTATAAAACCCAAGAGTGGGTTCAGCGCGTGCAAGACTTAGGCGCTGGCGAAATTGTTTTAAACTGTATGAACCAAGATGGCGTTCGTAATGGTTACGACAATGAGCAGCTGAGTAAAATTCGCGAGCTGTGTGATATTCCTTTAATCGCCTCTGGCGGTGCGGGTAGCATGCAAGATTTTGTTGATGTATTTAAACAAAGCAAAGTAGATGGTGCATTAGCCGCCAGCGTTTTTCATAAAAATGTGATTAACATTGGCGAACTAAAACAATTTTTAACAGATAACCAAGTGGCAGCAAGATTATGCAAGTAACACAACAAAACCAAGCTCAAGTCGATTTCGCTAAAAGTGAAATGATCCCTGCTATTATTCAAGATGCCCGCTCGGGTGTTATTTTAATGCAAGGCTTTATGAACAGCGAAGCACTAAACGTTACGCTTGAGAGTAATAAAGTGACGTTTTACTCGCGTTCAAAATCGCGTTTATGGACTAAAGGTGAGTCATCAGAAAACTACTTAAACGTAGTATCTGTGCATACCGATTGTGACTACGATTCAATTTTAGTACTTGCCAATCCAGAAGGTCCAACGTGCCACTTAGGCACACAAAGCTGTTTTGGTGATGAAGCAAAACCAAGTTTAAGCTTTTTAGCACAGTTAGAAGATGTGATTGTAGCGCGTAAAAACGACGACCCTGAAAAAAGCTACACAGCGTCATTATTTGCAAAAGACTTAAGCCGTAGTTGTCAAAAAGTAGGTGAAGAAGGCGTAGAAGTTGCCCTTGCCGCTATGAAACACGATAACGATGAGCTAACAAACGAGTCTGCTGATTTAATTTATCACCTTACAGTATTGCTACAACGCCAAGGCTTAGCCCTTGAAGATGTAGTTAAATGCTTGCAAGGTCGCCATAAATAGCACCTGCTAAAGCAAATTGAAAAAGGCTCATATCTTATGGGCCTTTTTATTTTTACAGTAAATCACGTGTGATATAGTGCGTGGCTAAATTAATCGGTTACTGTGAACTATGAAAAACTATATTACTCCTTCTATTGTCGCATTTATTTTAGTTATCGCGTTTATTTTAGCGGGCTGTACCAGCAAAACTAATCAGACTACAACTACAGCAACCACTACTACAACGAATCAGTCTGTAAAAACCACAGTAACACTCGATGAATGCAGCACCATAAATAACCTAATAAATGGTTATGAGTCTGGTTTTAATTCAATCAAAACAGATAAAGTAAATAACCAGTTTACTAATCAATGGCGTACTAATACTCATATTATTGAAGCAACCTGTACAGTTACTTTTAATAAGTCAGAGCAAACAAGCTACCAATGCCAAACACCTATTAATACACAAACGCAAACCGTAAAGTCTCATCAAAAACTGGCTAAGCAATTACGCCAATGCTTAACCAAAACAGGTTGGTTTGAAAGCCAAAAAGAAACAGCAAGTTCAATTTACAGCACCTTTGTACTTGATACTAAAACCCCTGTAATTACACTCTCTACCAATCAAGAAGGTAATGGGTTTTCTACTCGCTTTGAAATTGCTCCACCGTTAGGACTTTAATAATGCGCCAATTAAATCAAAACAAAAAACCATCTAAATTTAAAACCGATTGCCTAGGAATATGCGAAAGGCGCAGCGGTTACTGCACCGGGTGTGGGCGTACCAACGAAGAAATTTTTGATTGGATAATATTATCTGAAGATGAAAAAAAAGCGATTTTAGAAACACCACGAGCAGATGCTAACTCATAACAAATAAAGCCCCTAAAGGTTAAAAGTAACAGTTAACTGATTAACTAAAAACTTTTTACTTGTTGTAGCTATTCATTTTAGTTGCGCTAATACAGCTTTCGACTACTAGCTCGAATGAGTTATTAATATCTATATTTATAACATTGAGCTCATCTTCTTTTGGAACTTCTAGCGCATCAAATTGGCTTTTGAGTAAATCAACAGGCATAAAATGCCCTTTTCTGTCCTGCATACGGCTTTTAACCAGCTCAAAATCACCATAAAGATGTAAAAAGGTAATGCCTATATTTCCGTCACATATTTGTTCTCGGTATTTCTTTTTTAATGCAGAGCAGACTATTACCGCAATTTCATTTTTCTTTTCAATGCTAAATGCAGCATCACGTATTCTTTCTAGCCAAGGCACACGATCAGCATCGTTTAAAGGCTGCCCAGATGACATTTTTAATATATTAGCCTTGGGATGTAAGTCATCTCCGTCGATAAATTTAGCGCCAATGCGCTTTGCTAATGCATCACCCACACTTGACTTTCCTGTGCTTGAAACCCCCATTACAATATAAACACGACCTACATTTGTGTTACTCATGTATTTACCCTCGCCTTAATTTAATAATTAATTATTTTCAATGTATATATTATATTGAGTTACGGGTAACATGTTACCCGTAACAAATGCGAAAGTGAAGTTAAACACACACTAAACATCATAATTCACACTGAATATAAGTAGGGAAAAATGTCAGATTTATCATTAATACTAACCGCGGCAGGCTCCATATTTTTATTGCTTTTCTTAGTAATGAAAGTACGACTACATGCTGTCGTCTCTTTAATCCTTGTTTCTATGATTGCAGGATTATTCTCAGGAATGAGCCCTGAAATAATTGCCGCTACAATTCAAAAAGGAATGGCCGGAACGCTAGGCTTTGTAGCGGTGGTGGTCGCTTTAGGCGCGATGTTTGGCAAAGTAATGGAAGAAACCGGTGCGCTGGATCGTATTGCCCACACACTTTTACACCGTTTTGGAGAAAAAAACGCTAATTGGGCGCTTACCTTTACGGGCTTTATTTGTGCCCTCCCCCTGTTTTTTGATGTAGCCGTCGTACTTTTAATCGGTATTGTTTTTGCAGTGGTAAGAAAAGGCGGTGGCAGCGTTGTTAAAATTGGTATTGGGCTACTTGCTGGGATAGCGTCTTGTCAGGCGTTTCTTATTCCTGCGCCAGGGCCGATTTTGGTTGCCTCTCAATTAGGCGCTGACTATGGTTATATGATTTTATTTGGCCTTATTGCTGCCATACCGGCAATGATTATAGGAGGTCCAATTTGGGGCTCTATTATTTCTAAATCTATTCATGTAGAACTCCCACAGCACGAACAAATCGACGATAACCAAAGAGTGGGTAAAGGCACGCCTAGTTTTGGATTAGCATTAGGTTTAATTGCTCTGCCGTTAATTATGATTAGTTTAAATACTATTGGTAGCCGCTTTGTTGAAAAAGACTCTGATTTATATAATTGGTTAGCTTTTATAGGTCATCCATTTACAGCAATTTTAGTTGCCTGCCTAATGGCATTTTATTTGCTCGGCGCAAGGCGCGGTGTCCCTAATGCTAGAATCATGGAAATTTGTGGTAGTGCCTTACAACCTGCAGGAATTATTATTCTTGTCACTGGTGCCGGTGGGGTATTTAAACAAGTATTAGTTGATTCAAGAGTAGGTACGGCACTGGGTAATTACTTAGCTGGCTCAGGCTTACCGATTGTAATACTTGCTTTTGTATTATCAGCCGCTGTGCGGGTCATTCAAGGCTCAGCGACAGTAGCTATGCTTACAGCGTGTGGCTTAATTATTCCAATGCTTCAGCCTTTAGGCCTTGATGGAGCGCAGCTTGCCGCTGTTACCATCGCTATTGGTGGGGGCTCTATTGTGCTCTCCCATGTAAACGACTCAGGATTTTGGTTAGCGAGTCGCTATCTCGGTTTGAGCGAAATGCAAACTCTTAAAACATGGACGGTAATGGAAACCATTATTGGTACTGTTGGCGCACTTGTCGCTATGATTATTTCTCTGTTTTTGTAAAATTACAGTATGTAGAGTTATCATCACACACATAAAAATTACCTGAGCCTTTTGTTATTTAGGCTCAGGTAATTAAGCTCATGTAATTTGAGTATTTAAACACTTTTACCTAGATGAACTATATAACCAGTATCAATTACTTGCTTATAATTCATGCTAGTATCCAAATCGGAATTAATCCGGCTCAACAACTCTCTTCCCGCAACATTACCTATCTGATAACGAGGGGTGATCACACTTGCTAATTGAGGCACCATTGCTTGGCCAATATCATGACCATGAAAACCCACAACCCCCATTTGGCTAGGCACTAAAATGTTGTTTCGCTGGCACTCAAAAATAGCCCCAATTGCTAAATCATCATTAGTACAAAACAAACAGTCAGTATTTGGGTAGTCAGTACGCGCTTTTTGTAAAAGTTCAGCGCCTAAACTATAAGATGAAGCTTGATCAGTCATCACACTTTTAGGCGTAAAGCCTTTAGCTAACATAGCATCTGAATAACCTTGAAATTTTAGGCGTGTTCGTGCATCGAGCCTTGCACCTATATAAACAATATTGCAATAGCCTTTATTTAAAAGTGCTGTCGTCATATCAAAAGCGGCTTTAACGTTATCAAAACCAACCGCTTGCTGCATAGGAGAGTGATGAGTATCCATTATTTCAATCACAGGTACGCCTGACATTTCAATCATTTTTAGCGTTCTGTCTGTGTGTGTGGTTTCTGATAAAATTAAACCATCAACGTGGTACGACAATAAATACTCAACCCGTTTTTCTTCAATTTCAGGGTTGTAACCATAATGGGCCAACATTGTTTGATATCCTGCAGGCCCTGTCACATCTTCAATACCTCTTATAACTTGAGCAAATACGTGATTCGTTAACGATGGAACGAGTACACCAATAGAGTAGCTTTTAGCATTAGAGAGTAAATCAGGGGCTTTATTTGCAATGTAACCCAGCGTATCAATAGCTGCACTAATTTTAGTGCGAGTAGACTCTGATACTTTTTCGGGATTACGTAAATAACGACTCACCGTCATTTTGGTTACACCAACCGCATCGGCAATATCTTGAAGAGAAGAACGTTTGTTTTTTTTCATCACACACAATTAAATAAAATGTTACTTGTAACATACCAACTATTGTGAAAAATCACTACTTTTAGCCAATTTTATTTAGGTTATCACTAAGCGATTACCCAAGAGATTTAAATAACCTAGACCTATTTTAATGAATAAATCTGTATTTGTACCAATAACATTAAACAGAGGCTCAGATACTCCGAGCCTCATCGTAATTAAAAACTTATAGTAATCTCAACAATTGCGAACCAGGTAGGCCGCTTTGTGGTAATAACGCGGGGGTAACTGCAAATGCTTCTGGGATTTTACTTTTGATTTCATCCATCTTTTTACGGTTATTTTGTTTATCATAGACATAATATTTAAGAATATTTCCGTATACATCGTCTTTTGCATCAACCTGCTCTAGGGTTTTTAACGCTTTATCGTAATCATCAAGGTAAATATATGCCAGTGCTAAGTTATCAGCAGAGCCAACATGTAGTTTCCCTTCAAGCTGTTTTGATAAATCTTCAAGCTCTGCAACTGCAAGCTCATAACGCCCTAGTTGTATATACGCGGTTGCTAGTGAATTTTTTAAAAAGTAAGGCGGGTTACTACCAGGCTCATACCATTTTTCGTAAGCACTCAGTATATCTTCATATTGCTCAAGTTTAGAGTAAACGTGATCTAGCAGCCTAAAGCTTTGTAGTTTAATTTCAGCTTCTTCAAAACCAGCAAGTTTATCTCTATTTAAGTGCCATTGTTGTATGCCTTGCGCAGCTTGGTTTAACAGTTCAGGGTTATCACTTTTTGCCCCTGCTGCACTTTTAAGAAGCTGTGCAAGTTGTTGATTATATTCTTCACTTTTAATAGGAGCCTGAGACGTATTATTACTTTGCTGCTTGTTATCTGAACTACCATCTACAATTTGCGCTGCAGCTAAAGCACTAAAAGACATTGCCGCCGCAACCATAACCAAATATTTACTTTTCATTGTTTTTTCCTTGTTTAACATTTTGATCCTCTGAATATTAAAACTCTTAGAATGAGCAATATTCAAAAGTGGGGGGGTAAAAAAGTTAGGCGAGCTTTTAGCACTCTGCTCTTGTAGCAATAAACTAGCTAAATCCAATTGGTATTTACCTTTTAGCTTTTGCATACACAACTCATCACAGCTAAGTTCGAGTTGCTCTTTTGCTAAACCTGTTAACTTTAAGCAAATAGGATTCCACCAAAAAACGCTTTCTATAAAACAAATAAGCCACGTCCAATAAATATCACCTTGTTGTAAATGAGTTGCCTCGTGTTGAATGACTGAATCTAATTCTTCACGATTTACCATCGTCGACTCTAACCAAATAACAGGCTTTATTAACCCGGTAGCAAAAGCAGGTTCTGTATGGGTTGTTAGTCTAATTGGATACTGATTGTTAATGTGTTTAAGTTCAGGACTTGGCTTTGAGTTAATGTATAAATTTTTTATAAGCTTTACATATAAGCCCATGCGTAATAAAAACAATCCAAAACCAGCTAAAACTAAAACTATAAAAACATTATTAAGTGATGGCAATAAGTCCCATATACTCATATCGGTTTGTAATTCGTCCTTAGTTGCTACTTGTTCAGCATTTGGTATTAATGCTTTAACATCGGGAACCAATTGCGCCACGTTGAATGTGTAACGATTTGCCCCTTCAAATAAGGGTAACTGGGAAAAATATTGCCAAGGGACAAACCAACATGCCAAGGCAATCATTAAAATGTAAAAGTTTAATCGTGCTGGGGCATTTTTTAGCCCTTTTACTGTAAGCAAAATACATAAGCTAATAAGTGTGCAAGTTAGTAAATAATCCGTCATTACCCTCTCCTTTAATCTAACTTCTTATTTTTTAAAAGCGTTTGTAAATATTCTATATCTTCATCATTTAGCTTTTCTTCTTTGATAAAGTGGGCGATTAAACTACGAGAATTACCTTTAAAAAATCGTTGCATAAAACTAGGCATAGCTTGCCCCGATAATGTGTCTTGAGTCACGATAGTTCTAAAAACAATAGCTCGCCCTTCATGTCCACAGCGCTCAATCGCCCCTTTGTGTTCTAACCTATCTACAATAGTTTTAACTGTTGTATAGGCTACTTTTTTATCTTTTTGCTTATCAGCTAAAAGCACTTTATGTAGTTGACTCGCAGTACAGGGTTCTTCCTGCCAGAGCAGCTGCATAATATCCATTTCAAAATCACTAAGTTTCATTGTCGCTCCTATTACTACACTTGTAGTGGTACTGTTACAAATGTAGTAGTAAGTAATCTTAGTGTCAATACAAAATTGACATTTGAATGAAAAACAAACGATAGAAATATAAAATTCTTAGGGAGGTTTTATAAAAAAGGTACATAAAATAAGGGGGTATACTTGTTAATTGGTTTTAGAAAAACATAAAAAACGATAGTTTATTTTCAACTAACGCTTTTTATGCCTTAAAGTTTTTATGAAAGGTAGTGAGGTAACTATGCTTTATCGAGCGCTTGGCTTACATCGGCAATTATGTCTGCAATGTTTTCAATACCAACCGATAAACGGATTAAATCGCGACTTACACCCGCATTAGCAAGCTCTTCATCATTTAGTTGGCGGTGTGTAGTTGACGCAGGATGGCACGCAAGCGACTTGGCATCGCCAATATTAACTAAGCGTAAAATCATGTTTAGCGCATCAATAAAACGAGTACCCGCTTCTAGGCCACCAGCAATACCAAAGCTTAAAATACCCGATGCTTTACCACTGGTAATTTTTTGGCTCATTTCGTTATACGGGCTTGATTTAAGCCCTGCGTAATTAACCCAAAGCACTTTTGGATGATTTTCTAAATACTCAGCTAGCTGCTGTGCATTTTCGCAGTGGCGATCCATCCTTAAGCCTAACGTTTCAAGGCCAATTAAAATGTCAGATGCGTTTTTAGGCGCAAGCGCTGCGCCAGTATTTCTAAGTGGCACTACTCTACAACGTCCAATAAATGCAGCTTCAGCAAAGGCTTCGGTATACACCACATTGTGATACGACGGATCGGGCTCGTTCATCATTGCAAAACGTGTAGCATTCGCTTTCCAATCAAATTTTCCTGAGTCGACAATCATGCCGCCAATGGCAGTACCGTGCCCGTTTATATACTTTGTAAGTGAGTGAACCACTATATCGGCGCCTAGCTCAAATGGGCGGCATAGATACGGCGTAGCCACGGTATTATCAACAATAAGCGGCACACCTTTGCTATGTGCAATACGTGCTAAACGTTCAATATCAACAATATTACCTGCAGGATTACCAATAGATTCACAAAAAACAGCACGGGTGTTGTCGTCAATTGCATTCTCGAACGCGGTAAAGTCATCGGCTTTAATCATGCGCGCTTCAATACCTTGCCTAGGTAGTGTATGAGCAAATAAGTTATACGTACCACCATATACTTGGCTGGTGCTTACAATATTAGTACCGACTTCACACAAACATTGAATAGCATACGTAATAGCAGCCATCCCAGAGGCAACAGCCAGCCCACCAATGCCCCCTTCCATCGCGGCAATACGTTGTTCAAGTACTGCATTGGTTGGGTTCATTATGCGGGTGTAAATATTTCCAGGTACTTTTAAATCGAATAAATCAGCGCCATGCTGCGTGTTATCAAATGTATAAGAAGAAGTGTGATAGATAGGCACGGCTGCCGATTTGGTCGTAGGCTCAGATTCGTAACCGTGGTGTAGTGCTAATGACTCTAATTTCATAATTATTTCCTTCAATTAATTTACCACTAACCTAGCACTTCTTGGTTATAAAATGCACATGAAATATATTAAAAGATGTTGAGGTGATTTGATTTAAGTTGAAGGCGGATAAGAGCGATAACCGGACATTGAGATTTGCTTAATATCGTCGTTAATTGATTCGTTAAACTGCTCTTTGCGCATATATTCATTAAAATGAGCGCTGCGCGCATATTGGTTCATTTAACTCTACCTAAAAATTTTAGAAAACTTAATGATAGTAATGCCTTAGGTTATTTGTTAAAACATATAATGTGGATAAATGAGCGTGGAGTCGGCAGCGATGAGCGTATTATTAAATTGTTGAACTAAGCCGCTACGCGGAGATCCTATTCTGACCATTTGAGCCACACTTACCTTGGGGTTATCCCATATTTGGAGGTAAGTC
>NZ_PJAV01000075.1:0-14575 GCF_002836695.1 Pseudoalteromonas sp. 78C3 | reverse complement strand
TGCTCGCTTTTTTGTTTTTTTAAATAGAGTCATTACCAAGTTTACAGCTCTGACCAGTTTACGAAAAAGCTCACTTTTTACTGGAAACCTATAGGCAGCAGTACGTGGCGGGCAAGCAGCACTTGTATATTAAACTTTACACACAATAGTTGTGTTACGTTCACGTAAACGTAAGTTGGTGTGGTTGTTCTATTTATAGTTTTTAAAACTTACAAACAACGATTTTGTGAATTTTTTATCTATATAAAAGTTTTAATCCGGTTATTTAATTTAAGCTTGATGTTTTCATTGGTTTTATCTTCTGTGAGTATAGCGAACTCGAATATGAAGTGATAAAGTCTCGGCAATTTCCAGCGCGCATACCCTCTCACGGGTTAACTATTTCGGAGTATTTTAAGTGGCTGTGTTTAATCGAGTTGAATTTGATAACCATGAACAAGTGGTTTTTTGTTCTGATGAAGAGTCGGGTTTAAAAGCAATTATTGCTGTACATAATACCAACCTAGGTCCTGCAGTTGGCGGATGTAGAATGTGGGATTATGCGAACGACGAAGATGCTGTTTACGACGTGCTACGTTTATCAAAGGGCATGACTTATAAAAATGCAGTTGCGCGCTTACCATTTGGTGGTGGTAAATCTGTAATTATAGGTAATGCGAAAGAAATTAAATCTGAGCAATTATTTCGTGCATTTGGTCGCCAGTTAGAGCGATTAAATGGCAGCTATTACTCAGCAGAAGATGTAAACATCACATGTGCTGATGTAGCTATCATGAATAAAGAAACTAATTACGTACTGGGTCTTGAAGGTAAAAGTGGTAACCCATCGCCATTTACAGCATACGGTACGTTTTTAGGAATTAAAGCAGCGCTACAGCATCAACGTGGTCATCAAAATTTTGCAGGTGTGAAAGTGGCTGTTCAAGGTTTAGGTGCTGTTGCTTATGGTTTATGTAAGCATTTAGCTGATGCGGGCGCTGAGTTGTTTGTAACTGACATTAACCAAGCTGCAATTGATCGCGTAGTTAATGATTTTGGCGCGACTGCGGTTGGCATTGATGAAATTTACGACTTAGATGTTGATGTTTATGCACCGTGTGCATTAGGTGCGACTATTAACGATTTAACGATACCGCGTTTAAAAGCGACTATTATTGCAGGCTGTGCTAATAATCAGTTAGCAGAGTCTCGCCACGGTGAAGTTATTCGTGAAAAAGGCATTTTATATGCACCAGATTACGTAATTAACGCTGGTGGTATTATTAATGTTTATTACGAAACAGCGCCAGAAGGTTACAGTGCAGCAGCGTCTAATAAACATGTTGAAGGTATTTTTAATACGTTAACTGAAATCTTTGCCCGTAGCGAAAAAGAGCAAAAATCAACGCATTTAATTGCTGACGAATTAGCGCAAGAGATCATTAAAAACGGTCTATAAATTTAAGCTAAAATGCAATAAAGGTGTGCAATTGCACACCTTTTGTTTATCTGTAAGTTAAGGGGTGTTGATCTTTGCGGATTTAACCTTGAAAGATCAACAGACCCTAATGCAATTATTACTGAACAGCGGTACACTTTATTTTTAATTTTGTGCGGCAAATTATGACTCCCTCAACTTCTCTCATGCAGCCTATCGATTTAGATAATTGGCCTAGAAAGCAACACTTTGAATTATTTAAACACTTTTCTCAGCCTTATTTTAATGTGTGTGTACGTTTAGATATTCAAACACTTTACGACTATTGCAAAACCAATCAATTTTCTTTTTTTCAAGCGTATGTATATTGCACCTTAAAAGCGTGCCATGAGTACGATTCAATAATGCTACGTATAATAGATAATCAACCATGGTTACTTAATAGTGTTCGCGCAAGTGTGGTTGAGTTGTCTGAAAACGATACGTTTGTTTTTAGTTATTTTAACAGCACAGGCGAGTTTAAAGAGTTTGCAAATCATGCAAGTGACGTAAGTAAAAAAGCGAAATTACAGCCGTTATTTTCTGATGCATTTGCTCAAACAGAAGGGCAGGCAGATTTAATTCATATATCTGTTTTGCCGTGGCTGAATTTTAGTGCGTTTTCGCATGCATTTAGTGAAGGGCAGAGTTTAGGCATTCCTAAATTTGTATTTGGTCAGTTTGATAAACACACAGGCACAATGCCTTTAGCTATCGATGTACACCATTCATTAATGGATGGTTTGCACGTAGCGAAATTTATAAACACATTGCAGGGTACATTTGATACCTTTTGCAAAAATTAACTTTAAACACATCAGTAACGGCAGTGCAAAGCAGTAAACAATTTATAAGTAATCTATAAGTAATCTATAAGCAATGCGATGTGAGTTACTTTATATTCAAATACATAACCTTGTATGCTTGAAAAGCACGTGTGCTGGACATATTTATATACCATACCTTAGCTCAGGAAATCCCCATGATAAATGGACTGTTAATTGTTGTTTTAATTCTTTTTGTGGTGATTTTCTGGCGTTGGCCATCAATTCAAAACCGATTATGGCGCAGTAAATATAAAGACTTTGCTTTAAATTCGCAGCAAAAAGATATTTTACTGCGTTGCATGCCCATCTATAAAAAAATGACCGACGCCGACAGAGAAAAATTAGAGCGACATATTACGTGGTTTTTAAACGAAAAACGCTTTGTCGGTTGTGATGGCTTAAGGCTAACGTCTGCAATGAAGTTAATTGTTGCCGCCGATGCGTGTGTATTAGTACTTAATAAACCGTGGCCGTTATATAGAAATGTAAAAGAAATTTTATTATATCCAAGTGCTTATTATGCTCCGCAATCAACTCGCGATAGTGCAGGACTTGTGAGTTACCATAATACGGTAAGACTAGGCGAGTCATGGCCTGGCGGCACGCTCGTTTTAAGCTGGCATGATGTACTTGAGGGTAATCGTTTACCAAGCGATGGACATAACTTGGTATTTCATGAGTTTGCGCATCAACTCGATCAAGAAACAGGTAAAACAACGGGCACACCCATTTTAAAAAGCTCAGCAGATTACAAAGAGTGGGGCAGAGTATTTAGTCGCGCTTTCACCCAGTTAAAAAGCCATGTTGCCTATAGCATGCCGCATGTTATTCACAGCTATGGTGCGACTAACGAAGCTGAGTTTTTTGCTGTACTCACCGAAACCTTCCTCGAAAAACCCGCAGAGCTTCGCCGATACGATCCTGAAATTTACAGTATGCTAGTTAATTACTATCAATTTGACCCTATTGTTTGGCATTAAACCTACATAAACCGCGCTTTATCATATAACGCTGGCAAGTTGCGTTTGTTTTTGTTGCAATCATGTGAAATAGTTTTTACTGCAACAATAACAAGCGAGAAACGCATGAAAAAAATGCTTCATACAGTATTGGCGCTGTCGGTGTCATTAGCGATAGGGCAGGTAAATGCCGCTGAAAAAGACGAACAAAAATGGCAAGTAGATTCACCTAAGGGGCAATTTGTTGACGCTGCAATTAGCGTTGATCAGGGCACATGGATGAATATAGATATTAGCCCTGATGGTAAAACCGTGGTGTTTGACTTACTTGGCGATATTTATACTATGCCAATGAGTGGTGGTACAGCCACAAAGCTCACCTCTGATATTGCATGGCAAATGCAACCACGCTTTAGTCCTAACGGCAAAAGTATTGCGTTTACCTCCGATCAAGGTGGTGGCGATAACATTTGGATAATGGACTTAAATGGTGAAAATCAACACGCTGTTACCGATGAAACCTTTAGATTACTAAATAGTCCTGCATGGAGTCCTGATGGCGACTACTTAGTTGCGCGTAAACACTTTACAGCTAGCCGCTCATTGGGAGCAGGTGAAGTGTGGTTGTATCATAAAGCGGGTGGCAAGGGCGTGCAGCTTACAAAACGCGAGAACGATCAAAAAGATTTAGGTGAGCCAATGTTTTCACCAGATGGTCGTTATGTATACTTTTCGCATGATGCAACACCCGGTAAAACATTTCATTATTCAAAAGATTCTGTAGCGGGCATTTATAAAATTAAGCGCTACGACCGTGAAACGGGTGAAATTGAAACCATAATCGATACGATGGGCGGTGCTATTAGGCCTACACCATCACCAGATGGTAAAAAGCTTGCTTATATAAAGCGTGATGACTTTCAAACTAGCTTGTATTTATATGACTTAACTAGCGGTGAGCACACTAAGCTTTACGATAAGCTTGAGCGAGATATGCAAGAAACATGGGCTATTCATGGTGTATACCCAACTATTGCATGGACACCCGATAACGAAGAGTTAGTATTTTGGGCTGGTGGTACAATTCACAAGCTAGATGTTGCAGACAAATCTGTAAAAACCATTCCTTTTAAAGTGCAAACCACTAAAAAAATTCAAAAAGCAGTGCGCTTTACACAAAACTTAGATACTGATGAATTTGATGTAAAAATGCTGCGTAATGTGCAAGTAAGCCCCGATGGAGAAACGGCAATTTTTGAAGCGCTTGGGCATATTTATAAACGTGATTTAGAGTCGGGTAAAATTAAGCGTTTAACAAAGCAAACTGATCATTACGAATTATTTCCACAGTACTCTCGCGATGGTAAAAAAATAGTTTACACCACATGGGATGATAACAAACAAGGGTCTGTAAGAGTGGTTTCTGCGCGCAGTGGTCGTGGCGATACAATTACTAAAGAGCCCGGGAAATATGTAGAGCCTACGTTTAGTCCAGATGGGAAAACGGTTGTTTATCGAAAAGCCACGGGGGGCAGTATTTTAAACCCTAAATGGTCACTTAACCCTGGTATATATAGCGTAAGCGCAAAAGGCGGTAAAAGTGAGCTTATTTCAAAAAGTGGTTATCAACCACAATTTGGAGATGCAAACGATCGCGTTTTTATAATGAGTCCTTGGCCAAAACCAACGCTTAGCGTAGTAGAACTTGAAAGTAAAAAAGTTCGCAAACTATATGAGTCAGAGCATGCTACAGAATTTAGAGTATCACCAGATGGGCAATATCTGGCTTTTGCTGAGCGATTTAAAGTATTTGTAACACCGTTTGTTCAAAGTGGTAAAACAATTAATATTGGGCCTAAAGACAGTCAATTTCCAATAGAGCAGTTATCGGTACGTGCTGGTGAAAACATTAGTTGGAGTGCTAAGAGCAACAAACTTTACTGGACATTAGGGCCTGAGCTTTATCATGCAAGCCTTGAGGGGATGTTTGCCATTAACAAAGCCGAAGATGCCGACTTTAAAGTGAAAAGTGGCGATAATATCGGTTTCAGTAAAAAAATGGCAGAGCCTAAAGGTATGATTGCGCTCACTGGTGCAAAAATTATAACTATGGACGGCGAAAAGATTATTGAAAATGGTGTAATTATCACTGATGGCAAGCATATTAAAGCAATTGGTACAGCCAGCGATATAAGCATTCCTAAAGGTGCTGAGGTTATTGATGTAACAGGTAAAACTATTATGCCTGGTATTGTTGATGCTCATGCACATGGCTCGCAAGCAAGTGACGAAATTATACCTGAGCAAAACTGGAAAAACTTTGCAGGTTTAGCGCTAGGTGTTACTACAATTCACGATCCATCAAACGATACCTCTGAAATATTTACCGCAAGCGAAATGCAAAAGGCAGGCATGATTGTTGGCCCGCGTATTTTCTCAACCGGTACTATTTTATATGGCGCAAATATGCCAGGTTATACGTCGCATATTGACTCGTTAGACGATGCTAAATTTCATTTAGAGCGCCTTAAAAAAGTAGGGGCGTTTAGTGTTAAATCGTATAACCAGCCACGTCGTGAGCAGCGCCAACAAGTTATTGAAGCAGGCCGTGAACTTGAAATGATGGTAGTACCAGAAGGTGGCTCATTATTACAACATAACTTAAGTATGATTGTAGATGGACACACAGGTATTGAGCATTCAATCCCTGTAGAGAACATATACGACGATATAAAGCAGTTATGGTCGCAAAGTGATGTTGGCTATACACCAACACTTGTAGTGGCTTATGGTGGCATTTGGGGTGAGAACTACTGGTACGATAAAACTGATGTGTGGAATCACCCGCGTTTAAGTAAATTTGTGCCAAAAAATCAATTATTACCACGCTCTATGCGCCGCATTAAAGCGCCCGATCATCACTATAATCACTTTAATAACGCACGCGTTGCTGCTGAGCTACAAGACCTAGGTGTATTAGTTAACTTAGGTGCTCACGGTCAGCGTGAAGGCTTAGGTGCACACTGGGAGATGTGGATGTTTGCACAAGGCGGAATGACACCGCTTGAGGCTATACGTGCTTCAACACTCGATCCGGCTAAGTATTTAGGGCTTGATAAAAACGTAGGCTCGCTTGAAGTGGGCAAACTGGCAGATTTAATGGTTATAGATGGCGATCCGCTTAAAAATATTCGAGATTCGGATAAAGTAGATTACACCATGATCAATGGTCGATTATTCAATGCAGAGACAATGAGTGAAGTGGGTAAAAAAGAGCGCGAACCACTTTACTTCGAAAAGTTATAATTTATTTTGATCTTTTGAAAGCGGCTACATAGCCGCTTTTTTTAGTCTTACTCAACTTATAAGGCTCTATTTTTTTGATTAAATGGTGCAATTAAGGTTGGAAGACGATAATTAATATAATTTTTAGATATTTTTTAGCAAATCGCGCACATAAAAAAACCGCTTAACGCGGTTTCTTTTAAAAATCATAAATGTTGATTAAACAACACCGCGCGGTA
The DNA here is from genome assembly GCF_002836695.1 of Pseudoalteromonas sp. 78C3. Taxonomy (NCBI): domain Bacteria; kingdom Pseudomonadati; phylum Pseudomonadota; class Gammaproteobacteria; order Alteromonadales; family Pseudoalteromonadaceae; genus Pseudoalteromonas; species Pseudoalteromonas sp. 78C3. The sequence continues at coordinate 7,809 of NZ_PJAV01000075.1, read as the reverse complement.
AGCGACAGTCATGATCTTTACGAGCTAAAATTACAATCCAAAGTTCTTCCGCTGTGTAACCTTCTTCGTTTTCGGTAACAACAGTGAATGGCGCTTTTTTCTGTGCTTTAACAGGCGCAGCTGCTTTTGGTTTTTTCGTTTTAGTTGTTTTACCAGAGTTTAACTTTTTAGTAAGCTCTGCTACGTCAGCTAGGCGTAAATTTTTACCGCCATCAATGCTGTACCAACCAGGTTTAGTTGTGATTTCAGGTTTTTTACCATTGGCAGTTTCGTACGCTGCTTCAAAGGCAGATAACACTTCTGTTTTGTCTAGTTTGCTCATCAGAGACCCTATACGTTGTGAACACAGATAAAGAAGAGGTATTTATACCTATTTTAAAACAGTTTTTCAATTTTTTGCGATTTTCCTTCCATTTTAAGGCTATAAACGCCAAAATTTGCACAAAATTCAGTGCTAAGTAAGGTAAGTTATATGCAACGTAGAGAATTTAACCAACTCCTAAATGACATTTTAAAACCTCAATTAATTAAAGATTTTTGCCCAAATGGCTTACAGGTCGAAGGTAAAAACGAAATTAAAAAAATTGTGACGGGTGTAACCGCAAGTCAAGCTTTAATAGATGCTGCCATTGAGCAACAAGCAGATGCTATTTTAGTTCATCATGGATTTTTTTGGAAAGGGGAATCCCAACCAATAACGGGAATGAAAAAGCGTCGTATAGGTGCGTTATTAGCACACGATATTAATTTATTTGGCTATCACTTACCACTTGATATTCATCCAGCAGTTGGCAATAACGCGCAACTTGCAAAGTTATTGGATATTGAAATTGAAACAGGGCTAGAGCCAACTTCAAATAGCGTAGCAATGAAAGGGCGTTTAAAAACACCATTAAGTGGTGAGGATTTTGCAGATAAAATTGCAAAAGTGCTAAATCGAACCCCGCTCACAAGCTTAGTACGTTCAACAAAAATTGAAACCATTGCACTGTGCACCGGTGGTGGGCAAGGGTATATTGATTTAGCTGCAGAGCAAGGCATTGATGCTTATTTAACGGGTGAGGCATCGGAGCAAACAATTCATAGTTCTCGTGAGCAAAACATTGATTTTTTTGCCGCAGGGCATCATGCCACAGAGCGCTATGGTGTAAAAGCTCTGGGTGAGTTACTTGCTCAAGAGCATGGTTTTGATGTGACATTTATAGATATAGATAACCCAGTTTAACTAGGCTATCTATTAGTTAACCTGAACTCTACTTGAGATAGATTTATTATCTAGAGTTCAGGTTAGTTAGACGAAATGAGCTACAGTGCCTCTGGATCTATCCAGCGGCGCAAACTTATCCATGTGTTTCCTACTACTTCGTGACTGTATTGCGTAACCACAAGTAAGGCATGAGCATTGGGAATAAACTGTTTGCTCCATGGAAGTGCAGCAAAATTATGATAATCAGTGGCTGCGGTTATGACTTCAATACCTTGAGCATTAAATAAGTCTTTTGCGCGTGGCATGTGCAGTACAGATGTTACTAGTGCAACCTTAAAGTCGACTAATTTTGATGCCAGTAACTTAGCTTCTTCACCTGTATCCATTGCTTTTGGGTTTTGGAATATACGACTCTTATTAACACCTAAACTAATTGCCGTTTGATACATAAGCCCGCTATTAGTGGTATTTTGATAACCCCCGCCTGAAACTATAAGCTCTGCATTAGGGTAGTGCTTTGCTAGTTTTACACCTTCTACTAAGCGCGTTAGCGCACAATTACCTAATTGATTATTAGCACTGAGTGCAGGATTTGGGTTTATATCGCAACCTAGTACAACTATTTTGTCTATTTTTGGATGCTTTAGGGTATTAAATGCAAGCGACGCAGGTTCATTATTTTGGATAATTAAATTGGCGATAAAGGGTGTGCTCAATGCAAGTAATACAATTAAGCTTAAAGTAGATAAGAAGAGAGCTGATTTGCGGCCTTTAAATGCGAGTAGGAGCATCAGGCACGCAAATAAACCAAATAGAGGCAGTGGCATAAGTAAGCCACCAATCATTTTTTTAATAACAAACATAAGAGTTAAACGCTGTAGAGTTAATTACAGCGATATTACTCATTATATTGATGATTATCGACCGTTATTTAGCTTACACGTATTTAAAAAGTGACGATAAACAGGGTTATCTTTCATGTCTTTTTTCATCGCTAAATACATAGGACGAGTAAGGCCAAGAGCGCCCAAAGGAATTGATTTAATTAAGCCTTGGCTTTCATAAGGTGTAACTAGCCAATCAGGTAAAGCGGCAACGCCCATGCCGGCACTTACTAGTTGAAAAATAAGTAATCCTTGGTCAACCGTTTTTAACGTACCGTCGAAACGTGCATTTTGAATGAAATGCTTAAATATATCTTGGCGTTCACGCGGGATAGGGTATGAAATAATAGTTTCGTTTTTTAAATCAAGCGCTGTTACATACGCTTTTTTAGCAAGTTCATGATCCGGTGCCACAATAAGCTTCAATTTAAAATCAAATAAGTGCGCGTATTCTAATGTGTCGGGTTCACGTATGTCAGATGTTAAAACTAAATCGAGCTCATCGCTTAGTAAGTCAGGAATAGCGTCGTAACTAAAGCCGCGCTCGTAATCAATTTTTATATCAGGCCAAAAGTTATTAAATTCTTTAATAGTAGGCAATAACCAATGAAAACATGCATGGCATTCCACACTTAAACGCAGTTGAGAAATAGGCTGATTTAAGCTTTCTTTCAAACGGCATTTAGTCGCTTCCATTTTTGGTAATATTTCGTGAGCCAACTCAAGTAATAGCATTCCCTGAGGGGTAAAGCGGACTGGTTGAGTTTTACGCTCAAATAATTGGCAATCTAATTTATTCTCTAAATCTTTGATTTGATGAGATAAAGCAGACTGTGTCAAAAATAACTCTCGTGCCGTATTAACCAAAGATCCTGTTTCTTTTAGGGTTGCTATGGTTTTTAAATGTTTAATACCAATCATCTTTAAAAATTCTCATGGGAAAAGTGAGTTCAGCTCAGATTAACCACATACTACGCCTATATAAAAAACGTTTCAACGTCTAGATGGCTAAAAGCTTGCGATTTATTGTGGTTTATTGCAGTTTATTGCTATGAATCGCGAAAATATTAGAATTAGTAACGATAAAAGTCATTCAAAAACTGGTTTGATGAGTTTTAGATGAGTTTGCTTCATGTTGTATTTTAAGTATATCGATTGCGGTGTGCTTCACCTCAGTGTGAATTTTGACTATATAGATAACTGTGTGGGGTGGGGGGTTGTTGAATGGTTACTTTAGGTTGTGGTTTAAAAACTAAAGTCGTTTTGCGTTTTGCTTTTTAGCTTTAGTTTAGGTCAATGAATGAGTATATACGTAATACCTAAGCCAGCGACCTACTCGCTGGCTTTTTTATAAGGGCTTATTAATAAGTAATATGGCTTCTTTGGCTGTGACCGGTTTTGACTTTAAAAAACCTTGGCCATAGTCGCACGCGGTGGATTGTAAAATGGCTAATTGTTCAAGTGTTTCTATCCCTTCAGCAACAACCTCAAGTTTTAATGATTGCGCAAGTGATAAAATGGCTTCAACAAGTGGATTGGTGGAATCTTGTAGGTGGTCAATAAAACTTTTATCTATTTTTAAAATATGAATAGGCAGTTGGTGCAAGTAGCCGAGTGCCGAGTAACCCGTTCCAAAATCGTCAAGGCACAATTTTACTTTTAAAGGTGAAAGACCTTCTATTATTTGAGTGGCGAGTTCTAGATTTTCTATTAAGCCTGATTCGGTAATTTCTAAACATAAAGAACCCAGAGGTAATTGGTATTTATTATAAATAGAATGTATTTGCGCTACAAAATCGAGGCTTGCAAAATGCCGTGACGATACATTAACCGTTACTTTCAAAAAGCGATGACCTTGCTGGTGCCAATTAGAAATCTGCTGAGCGGCTAAATCAAGTAAATGTAAATCAAGATTTATAATTTGCCCTGTAGTTTCAGCTATCGGTATAAAGTCATTAGGTGGTACAAATCCTTTTTTAGGATGATGCCAGCGCACAAGTGCTTCAAAACCAATAACCTCACTTGTGGTAATTGTAAAAATTGGCTGAAAATAGAGTTCAAATTCGTTGTGTTCTATACCGTGTTGCAAGTCGTTTTCGATATCCGCATGGGTTTTAAGTTTTTTACGCATCGTGTTATTAAAAAACTTAACTTGTCCACGCCCGGTGGATTTTGCTTCATACATAGCAGCATCAGCTTGTTGCAGTAATATATAAGCTTGATCGTTTATGTTGTCGGTATAGGCAATACCAATACTAGTAGAGGCTTGAAGTAAGTGGCTATCTACATTTAGAGGTTTTGCTAATGCGCTTTTAATTCTGTTTAAAGCTTCATTAACTTGGTTTTTATGTGTGATATTTTCCATGAAAATAGCAAATTCATCACCGCCTAAACGAGCAAATGTATCGGTGCTTCGTACTGTACTTTTAATTAAGCCGCATATTTTTATAAGAAAATGGTCTCCGACCTCATGCCCCAGCGAATCATTAATACTTTTAAAACGGTCAAAATCTAGATACAGCAGGGCATGGCTAGTACTTTTTTTAGCGCGCGTTAAACGTAAAATAGCATGCTTTATTCTCTCAATGAGTAATGAGCGGTTAGCAAGGCCGGTAAGCTCGTCATGCAATGCTTTATGCTCGAGCTCTTGTCGGGCTAGTTGTCTATCAATTGCCATACTTATTTGACGACTTACGTAAGTTAGAAGAGCGCTGTCGTGTTCGTTGTATTGCAGTGTTTTATCGTAGCTTTGTACAACAATAACACCGCTTATACGATCACTTGTTTTAAATGGAACACCCAACCAAGACTCTGATTGTCGACCTACCATTTTAAAATCACCGTTATCAATATGACTTTGAAAGGCATCTTTATTGAGTAATAAGGTTTGCTCTGTTTGCAGTAGGTAATATGAAGCAGTGTCTTTTAGCTGTTCTTTAGATATTTTTTGATGTGTTTTAGTGTTTATGCCTTCTTCGACTATATAAACAAGGTCAAGTATATCTACTTTTTTGTCATATAAAGCGATAAAAAAGTTATCAGCACGAAGTAAGTTATTGATAATTGAATGCAAGGCTTCAAAGAAGGTATCTAAGTCGTTAGCTTTGTAGGTTAGGTTAGCTATTTGTAATAAGCTATTTTCTAATTTTTGTGCGTTGTTAAGTTGCTCAACTGTTTTTTGTAAGTTATTTACCGTATTTACCTGGTTAATTTTAGCACTGAGTAAGTGGGCAACTGTTGTAAGAATTTCAAGGTGTGCGTTTGTAAAGTAGCCTTTAATAGGGTGCTCACAATCAATAACACCTAAAACTTGTTCTTTATATATAAGAGGGACGCATAGTTCTGATTGGGCAGGGCGCTCATCTGCGATATAACGGCTATCTTTTGTTACATCATCGATAACTACGGCTTTACCAGTAGTTGCAACAGCTCCAGTAATTCCTTCACTAAAACGTATTACTTTACGTTCGGCTTGATATTTGTCTCGGGCGTGAGCAATACCCATCGATGCAACTTGATTTAATGTATAAGCATTGTTATCGGCAAGGTAAATAACGCAATCAACAAATCCTAAACGGTTAACAACGTGCGTTGTAACATACTCAAATAGCTCGTCTAGTGTGTCTAGTTGCAATAAGCTTGATGAAAATTGATTAATTATACTCAGTTGATCAGTTTTTATCTCAAGTGCTCTTGAGGCATTATTTTTGTAAGACATAGGCAATTTATATTATTCTTTTTATTTTTAAATACGTAGCTAAGTTAACCTAATCTTGGATTTTGTACAAAATAAAGCGATGAGTGGTTTTAATTGGCTGTAAATTATTATGACGAATGACTTTAATTAATTGTAAGTAATAACAATAGCTAATCCCAATTGAATTGGAGTATTAAGCTTTAATTACACAACTCGGTAATGTCATCAACATATGCATTATTTTTAATAAAATCTTTACTCGAAAACATCATATGCCTATGATCGGATAAATTCAGCCTTGGAACAAAGTAATGACAAGCAATAATACAAACTCTGTAACAACCCTTACTATCACTCGCCCAGATGACTGGCATGTACATTTACGTGATGGCGACCAGCTAAAGGATACTGTACGAGACATTAGCAGATACATGGGTCGCGCTATTATTATGCCAAACCTTGTTCCGCCGGCAACATGTACTGATACCGCTCTTTCTTATCGAGAACGTATTATGGCAGCAGGCCCACAAGGTGCCTTTGAGCCATTAATGGTACTTTACCTTACTGATAAAACGACACCAGATGAAATAGAGAAAGCAAAAGCAACGGGCAAAATAGTAGCTGCAAAGCTTTATCCTGCTGGCGCTACAACCAATTCTGATTCGGGTGTTACATCAGTCAAAAATATTTACCCGGTTTTAAAAGCAATGCAAGAAGTAGGTATGTTGCTGTTAGTACACGGAGAAGTTACTGATTCATCAATTGATATTTTTGACCGTGAAAAAGTATTTTTAGAGACGATTTTAGGGGATGTGGTAAGTGACTTTCCTGAACTTAAAATTGTACTAGAGCATATTACAACTAAAGATGCAGTAGAGTTTGTAGTTAATGCACCTAGCAATGTAGCAGCAACAATTACAGCTCATCATTTACTTTATAATCGTAATCATATGTTAGCGGGTGGAATTCGCCCACATTATTACTGTTTGCCAATCCTCAAACGTAACATTCACCAGCAAGCATTAATGGCCGCAGCTATAAGTGGAAATAAAAAGTTTTTCTTAGGAACTGATTCTGCACCACATTATAAAGATAAAAAAGAAGCTGCTTGTGGTTGTGCTGGTGCATATACGGCCCATGCCGCTATTGAGTTATACGCTGAAGCATTCGAAGACGCAGGAGCTTTGGACATGCTTGAAGGATTTGCAAGCCACTTTGGTCCTGACTTTTATGAGTTGCCGCGTAATGCCGATACAATAACATTACAAAGAAAACCATGGGACGTACCTGCAAGTTATACCCTAGGCGACTCTGAAGTTGTGCCTATAAAAGCAGAAGATACTATTGATTGGTCTGTTAAATAGTTAATATTTTATATTTAAACCAAAAGCCGCTTAATTTTTAAAGCGGCTTTTTTGTTTGTATTTTTGATGTTATTGAAGCGTTGTTTGACAGTATTGCTGTTGTAGAGGGCTTTTATACGCGTTTATAGCAATATATATTACAATAATACTTTATAGTTTTTGCTTGGAAATTAGTCAGTTAAAGGCGATTTAAAACAAATTTATATTTTTAATAAATAATTCCCAATTAATAGAGCGAAAAAAAATATAATGTGTTAATCTTACCTTGCTTTGAGTTTTTATGTATTGAATTTACGGATATTGTGCTGCGTTTAAGGTTACCGGTTAGGTTATTACTTGTTCCTGTACTGTACCTCCATATTTTTGAGCATTGACTCAGGGAGGATATTGCCATAATAATATGGCTGAATTTTAATTATTGACTTACAGGAAAATTTAGTATGTCGGTTACTGGTAAAGTAAAGTTTTTCAACGAAGCTAAAGGCTTTGGTTTCATTGAACAAGAAAATGGTCCTGACGTGTTTGTACATTTCAGCGCAATCACTGGTTCTGGTTTTCGCACTCTTAGCGAAGGTCAAGCAGTGACATTCAGCATCAAACAAGGTCAAAAAGGCCCTGAAGCTGAGAACGTAGAAGCAGCATAATTTATTATGTGAA